>NZ_SMJZ01000409.1 GCF_004348345.1 Nonomuraea longispora | reverse complement strand
GTACTTCCCTCCCCGCCCCCCTTTTGCGATCTTGGAGGGGTCCCCATGAAGTTGGCTCCGAAACCCCTCGGGTAGCCCCCGCCGTGCCGTGCGGCGCTTAGCCGATGCAGGTCTACGGTGAGCCCAGCGGGCCGTAGGCACGCAGTGCGGCGGGCAACCCGAGCGGTTTCCCAAGCGGCCTGTTGCTCGTGCTCTTGGAACGCCTGGCTAGGGATCCGTCCTTCACTCGATGTATGGGTCCACGCATTCCAAGCCACAATCGATGCGGTGCCGGATTGCTGGTTGGATGGCGTAGCTGTCGAGGTCAGATGGCTTCACCCAGCGGACCTCACGCGATTCTTTGGGGTCAGCCTGTAGTGCGCCGCCTAGCACTCGTGCACGTAGGCAGACATTGATTGGCTGACGTACTTCATCGATCTTGTCGCCATGCATGTAGACGATCACATGGTCAGGGGTTGAGAAGACTCCCACTAGGCCCGTTACTTCGACCTCAATGCCCGTCTCTTCTCGGCATTCGCGAGTTCCAGCCTGAGCAACCGTCTCACCCTTCTTGACCCCACCGGTTGGAATGGTCCATAGATCGTTGTCCGTGCGGCGGAGAAGCAAGAGGTTGCCGTCACCATTGACGACGAACACGCTCGCCGATGCCTTTCGGCTGGTCGGTTTGGGCGCGGCTGGGTCACGCCAGTAGTCGATTCGCCGTGTCTTCGTCACTCTGTGCCCCCTCGCATTAGCACGCGGGCGGACGCCCACACGCGCTCGAATGACTCCAGGTAGGTGTTGAACCATGCTCCATCGACCCTGCGGAGGTGGAGTGTAGGCGTGTAAGCGGCAAGAATGCCGTAGACATGGACATTGACCAGCATCTCGTCATCAAACCGGTAGATGCTGTTGTATAGCGGCGTGTCATGAAGCCGGA
Organism: Nonomuraea longispora; assembly: GCF_004348345.1. Classification (GTDB taxonomy): domain Bacteria; phylum Actinomycetota; class Actinomycetes; order Streptosporangiales; family Streptosporangiaceae; genus Nonomuraea; species Nonomuraea longispora. Next base: position 943 of record NZ_SMJZ01000409.1, on the reverse strand, counting down.
TCTGGACGGCAAGCGGCATGCGCTGGGTGTAGTAGCTCAGTACCGCTGCGACGCGGCCTGCGACCCCTCCACCGATCTGGTGCTCGGCGTCACGCGCTTCGAGTTGCTTGCCGTGCGGATCCCCTAGAAGTAACCGAACCCTGGCACCCGCCTCGGCCTTGGCGATGAGGGTTGGAATCCAGTCGGGGTGTTCTTCAGTCAAGAACAAGCCAGCGAACGCGAGGAGGTCGATATTCCGGTTGGCCGTTCTGAGGGCTTCCGTCCACTGATGACGTGGTACGTCAGCCCGGCGCGGGTAGCTAGCGACGAGTTCAGCTCCCACCAGGGCAGCCTTATCGACAGCGTCGGGCCAGAGGTAAGACTCGTCTTCCTCCAGAATGGCAGCAACTTTGTAGCGGGTCTTCGGGTAAGGCACGGAAGTTCCTTGGAGCCACCGGCCGACGCTTTTTACGCTGACCTGAGCCACATCGGCTAGCTGTTCAACGTCCAGCCCTGCACGGAGCATGGTGCGGCGAAGGCGTTCATTCACCATGGCTCCACTATCCCGCCTTGGGACAAGCTATGGATTCTAGTTGGCCAGAAGATGTCCTCAGATGTCCGGGGGTGTCAGCGCGCTGTCCGAGCCTTCCATTGGATCCTCGTTGAACACCCCTGGTCAGCCCGGCCGGGCGTCTGTGGAGGGTCACGATGGACTCGGCACGTGTAGAAGGTGGAAACGGGAGTCGGCCGACGACTCCTGCCAAAAGGCAGCCGGATGCGGAGCGCAACGCCTCACATGGGGAACAGGCGGTGTCGGTGGATGCGGATCTTCTGGGTCATCGGCGCAGGTTCCCGACAGGCAGTCCGCCCGTTGGCGCGGCGGTGCCGAATGTGGCGCGTATGTATGACTTCTGGCTGGGTGGTAAGGACTTCTACGAGGTAGATCGTGAAGCGGCTGCCATGG
>NZ_SMJZ01000408.1 GCF_004348345.1 Nonomuraea longispora | reverse complement strand
ATCTTGGAGGGGTCCCCATGAAGTTGGCTCCGAAACGATTCGGTAGCCCCGCTGTGCCGTGCGGTGCCTAGCCGATGCAGGTCTACGGCGGGTCCAGCGGGCCGTAGGCACGCAGTGCGGCGGGCAACCCGAGGGGTTGCCAAAGAGTCTTGAATCGAGCGCTACCGGAACTCTGCCGCTGACGGCGTGCGCATCGCTATGCGGTCAGCTCGGGTTGATCGGAGAGTTCGCGATATGCCTCGCGTAGCTCGGCGGTCTCAGGAAGGCGGCGTGCGGCGACGGCAGCTATTACTTCCCTGGCTCTCCAATAGTTGGAGGGCACCAGGAGACCGCTTGTGATGGCGCTCAGAGTAAGGTGTCCGGCCTCGTCGGCTTGATCGGCAGCCATGAGTGCCAGGGCGAGGTCGAGACGAGCGGAGACAGCTCTGCGTGGACGCGGTGGTCCGTCCGTCGCTGACTCCAGACGGGCAAGCACTTGACGGGCGTACGGCTCGGCTGCCGGGTCTCCTAGCCACGAAAGAGTGGTCGCCACATAGGCGTCACTCTTCGCGGGATCATAGCGGTAGTGGTGCTCGGGACGATCAGGCATCGGCAATGGGGAGACAAGTCGGGCCACGCGGTTGAGCGCATCCCGCGTTTCCTGGGCGGCTCCAAGCCGTGCCCATACGCGTCCCTCTTGCGCTACTGCCTGGATGAAGGCAGATCCATTGCGAGGTGCAAGGGCTTGGGCACCCTGGGAAAGCGTTAAGGCTCGGCGGTAGTCACCTGCTGTGAGTGCTTGCCATGCCTCGGTTTCCAGACACCAGGCGGCTAGTTCGTGGTGCTCAGTTTGCTTCGCCAACTGAGCGGCAGTTTTTAGGCGAGCCGTGGCGGATGGGAGTTGACGAAGATCGATGTGGCATGTGGACCCCAGCAACGACAGCCAACCGCCGACCACGAGTAGGCGACGCTGTTCGCTGAGGGTCTTCCTCGCGTCCATCAGCCTCACGACGTAGGCCAGGTGCTTGCGTATTCGACCAAGCAACTCCTGCGGAGGTGTGCCGGGGTAGGCCGTTGCCAGATCATCCACCGCCAGTTCTAGCCTGTGGAGAGTCTCGGTGCCAATGTCACTCGCGGCGGCGCGACGCGAGAGTTCTAGCGCATCAAGCTCATCGTCTGTCCCGGAATCGTCCGAAGTACAACGTGCCGATGGTGGTACGAACTCCACGAGATCCCCGGGCGCAGCGAGGACGGTTTCTAGCTGCCGGGCTAGTTCCATCGTGGGGGGTTTGTGGCCGTTGAGGATTTTGGAGAGGTATCCGGCGTCGTAGTTGGCGGCTGCGGCCAGCTTGCGCAGGGAGATCCCGCGCTGGGTCATCAGCTCTCGCGTTTTCTCACCGAAGGTCGTCATTGCACGCCTGTGTCTCGGAACTGAAGGTGGCGGGTGACGCTGTTGCCTGTTGCCTGGTGGCAGAGGACAACGGGCAACATCTCCCACGGTAGCCCGGGTGGCGGTTCCATGGGGCGTGACGTAGGCAGTTCGCGGCTCTACATCGCGGTTTGCCTGTAGCCGTTAAGCGGCCCCGGCCCTGGTGCGTGAACACCAGGGGTGGTCCGGGGCCTTGATCAGGAATCGAGGTCCTGACCCGTGAAACAGGATAAGGCCAATCGGATCTCCCCCGAGAGAACAAGTGAAGCCCTTACATCGCCTGACGCGCATGGGTGCGATGCGGATCTTCTGGGTCATCGGCGCAGGTTCCCGACAGGCAGTCCGCCCGTTGGCGCGGCGGTGCCGAATGTGGCGCGTATGTACGACTTCTGGCTGGGGGGCAGGGACTTCTACGAGGTTGATCGTGAAGCGGCTGCCATGGTGGAAGTGCTCCTTCCTGGTACGAAGAGGTACGCGCGGGCGAACCGGGCTTTTCTGGGTCGGGCGGTGCGGTTCCTGGCGGGTGAGCAGGGGATCGGTCAGTTCG
>NZ_SMJZ01000407.1 GCF_004348345.1 Nonomuraea longispora | reverse complement strand
CCACCGGCCTGCCGCCCTCGTCGGCCAGCGCGACCACCGCGCCGTCCGGCGCCGGGCTCTCACCGGGCTCGCGCCGGATCAGCGCCTCCACGTGCGGCGCGGTGAGCGGCCACACCGCGAGCAGCCGGTCCGACTCGTCCCCCTGGTTGATGGCGTCGTCCATGACGCCGTAGAAGCGCGGCAGGTACTCCTGGGGCCGCGCCCCCAGCTTCGCCAGGTTGAAGTGGGCGTTGCGGCGCACCAGGGGATCGTAGGTCCAGGTGATGCGCTCGATCCCGCGTCCCAGGGCCCAGCGGCGCTGGTGCAGCTTGAGCTCCAACCCGGCGCCGCGCCGCGTCGTGCCGGTGACGTGCGAGTGCAACGCGCCGCCCGCCGCGAGGAACCCGACCGAGCCGCCCACCAACCGGCCGCCCTCGAAGGCGCCGGCGACATAGCCGCCCGAGTGCGACAGCGCCCGCATCAGCTCCATCGTGATGGGCGGGTCGCCGGGCCCGAAGTGCCAGATGTCCTCGAACAAGTCGTTGACCTGCTCGAACTCCGCCATCTCGTGGAGTTCCCTGACCTCGATCAACCTGCCGCTCCTCCTCGTGGGACGCGTTCACTGGCGACGGTATGCCATGGTGCGCCCGCCGGGATTCGTGCCCGGCCACCAAGAGAAGAGCGGTCCTTCGTCGAGCTGCCCTAGCGCCGGACCCCGCCCGGGCCGAGACATGCCCGGGACTTTACCGATCACCGCCTGCCGCCATCGTCGCCCTATGTGATAGTAATGTCGCACTGCGTAGTCGACAGGGTCCGGGAGATCTTCATGGTGGCGTACACACTCTCCATCCTGGCGGCGGTGGGCGCCGTGGCGCTCACCGCGCTGGTGTTCAGGCGGGTCAGGGCGGCAGGGGAGGACCGCGACCCCAGCGGTCCCTCCGCCGCCCACGCGGGGGCCATGCTGTCGGCCATGTTCCTGCTGGTGTTCGCCATCGCGGTCATCGTGCCGTGGACCACGGCCGACGCCGCCAGGCTCAACACCCACGCCGAGAGCCGGGCCGCCGTCGACGCCTACTGGGCCGCCGGCGAGCTGCCGGGCACGGCGCCCCAGGAGGTGCGCAGGGCGCTGCACGACTACGTCACGTTCGTGGTCAGGGACGAGTGGCCGCTCATGGCCGAGGGCGCGATGGACCCGGTCGGCGGAGCCAGGATGGACCAGCTGCGCGGCGCCGTCCACGCCGTCGAGGTGGAGGGCGACCAGGAGACCGACGCCAAGGCGGCCGTGCTCGACCACATCAGGAGCATCGCCGCCGCGCGCGCCCAGCGCACCGCCGACGCCGCGGCGACCCCGCCCGAGGGGCTGCTGATCCTGACGATCCTCACCGGGGCGCTCGTCGTCGTCTTCCCGTTCCTGGCCGGGGCCAGACCGCGCGGCCTGGCCATCCTGCCGCTGGTGGCGACCGCGGCGCTGCTCGGCTTCGGCACCTACCTCACATGGGACATCGCGCGCGCCTTCGCCGGGCCGCTGGCCGTCGGCCCCGAGGCGTTCACCGGGGCGCTGCAGGAGTTCACGCGGATCGCCGGAGGGCTGTGATCGTGGCCGTCAGGCGTGCTGCGCTGCTGCTCGCCGCCGCCGTGCTCGTGGGCGGCGTCACCGGCGCCGACGTGAGCGGCGCGGAGGCCGGCCGGGCGCCGTGGCCAGGCCCCGCGCCGCGGGTGACCGTACGCGCCCCCGCGCCCCCGAAGGGTGTCACCGCCAGGCCGGGACGGGTGACCGTGCCCAGGGTGTCGGCGCGGCGCCGGCCCGTGCCGAAGGTGTCGATCTCCGTGCCGCCCCGGCAGCGGCGGGCCTCACCCCAGGTGGCGCTGCCCCAGGTGACGGTCTACCGCGACGGGTTGTGCACGGGAGGGGTACGAGTGGGGGAGTGCCCGCGCGGGCGGGCGCGCGTGGCTCCCCGGCCCGTGCCCCGGCCCGTGCGCGTCCCCGCGATCACCC
>NZ_SMJZ01000406.1 GCF_004348345.1 Nonomuraea longispora | reverse complement strand
GGCCCGCAGGAGGAGGGCCCGGGGGAAGCGGGCCTGACGGCACTCTGGGCACGGGCGCCGTCTCCTCCGGCCCCGCCGGGATCCCGTGAGCGGACGGCATCCCCTGGCCGGGCGCCGGCGCATGCGCCGGGTGCTCCCCACGCCCGCCGAGCGCGTCACCGCCAGGGTGGCGACCGGGGGGCGCGTCGAGGTCCGGGTCGTGGCGCGTGCCCTCCCCCGAAAAGAGATCGGGATACATGCCCTCTTCGAGCGGTATCACCTCCCCCGGAGGGTAGTTGCGGCCCGAGAGGGCGCCGAGTCCGGGCGGGGTCGTCCGGCTGGGCGGAGGCGGCGGCGGGTCGTCTTCGCGGCGCCGGTCGTTCCGGGGCGCGAACCAGTCGCGCTCGTCGTTCGTACTCATCCTGCGCTCACTTCTTGTCCATCGAGTAGACGTCCTGCGGTGAGGCCGCGAGTTTGCGCGCGCCCGCCTCGTCCAGCCCGAGGTCGACCTCGATCTCGGGCTGGTACGTCTCCATGATGAAGGCCTGGGGCAGCCCGAACACGACCCGCGCTCCCGGCAGCGCCGAGGCGGGGACCTCGAAGAAGTACCGGCCGCTGACCCAGATGTCCGGCTGCACCCAGACGTTCGACAGGGTCTGGGAGCTGTCGACGCGGTCCGTGGCGCTGAACTTCTTGCCGTCCTCGGTCATCAGCACCGGCTGGCCCAGCTTGTACGGCTTGAGGCTGGACTTGGCCGAGGCGTTGACGACGAGGAAGAGGTGGTCGGTGCCGATGGTCTTGCCGGTGAGGCTCCTGATCGACCTGGCGGTGACGTACGAGTCGACCCGTACTGTGAAGCGCTTGGCGTCGACGTCCTCGCCCTTGTCGCCTACGTAGGTGAGGGGCAGGCTCTGCTCGCCCTCGTTGAGAGACATGGTCTGCAGCAGGACGGCTGCTCCGGCCAGCACGAGCCCGGCGACGGCGTTGAGCAGCCGTGAGGTGTTCGCGGGGCGGCGCCCACCTCGCCGGCCGCGGCGCGCGGGCGCAGCCGATGATCTTGGTTGTGTGGCGGTCACACTCCGTCACCTTCCTTGACCGGCAAGGTCACCCTGGCCTTGATCTCGGGGAGCCACTTGTCGCCTGCTTCGGTGGCGACCATCTTCCAGCGGGGGGTGACGTTGTTGAAGTCGGATTCCCACGCGAAGGAGGCCACGTCGAGGGTGATCTGCTTCGGCGGCGGGTCGGTGTCCTTGAGCCGGTAGCGCAGGACTACCTGGCTGGTGATCCCGGGGTGGAGCTGCTGGCTCAGGCCGCCCTTGCCCTGGGCGAAGGTGTTGGGGCCCGCGTCCTTGGGAAAGGCAGGGGCGATCTTGACGAGTGAGCCGGCGAAGGACGCGAGCGTGAAGGCGGACTCGATCTTCTGCGGCGGGCTGCCGACCGAGGCGGTCGCGTCGCCGTTGTTCCTGACGTCGAAGATCACGTCCACGAAGCGCTTGTCTTCTGAGAACCGGGTCTGGGCACGCTCCACCGTCACGCGGGACTCGACGACCTTGGTGGTGAACTGGCCCTGGTCGATCACCGCGCCCTGGCCCAGCGCCTCGGGCTCCTCTGGGGCCTCGCGCAGCCCGCCGAGCAAGGCGGTGATGCCGACGGCCGTGAAGGCCGTCAGAGCGATTGCGGGCACCGCTACGGGGCGTCTGGGCCTCTCACTGCTGCCGCCGGAGGGTTCCGTCATGGATAAGGATGGTAATAGGTCTCGCTTGTCTCATCTGCCGCAATGCTCCCATCGGAGTGGTCGAATTGCCGAGAAACCCTGCCACTACGGTGCTTGTAACTCATACGCTGGCACGGAACGGAAAGGGCTGACCCCAACCCCTAATGACATATCGGCGGCCGGAGGGTCACGTGGCGGACGTGCATCCCGAGCATGCCCAGCTCCAGGCGGACCGCATCTACCTGGGCTGGCAGTACATCCTGTTGCATCCCGACCCGGGCCCGCCCCCGAAGCGCCC
>NZ_SMJZ01000405.1 GCF_004348345.1 Nonomuraea longispora | reverse complement strand
CGCCGACGCCCACGCCGACGCCCACGCCGACGCCCACGCGCACCCCCGGCCCTCCCGGCTCGGTCACGGCCAACTCGGGCCCCGGCTGGATGGAGGTCGTCTTCACCCCCTCCGGCGAGGGCGAGGCCACCGGCTACTCGCTGAAGGGGGCGCCTCCCGGCGCGGACGTCACCCCCGAGAGGGTCAGGCCGGACGGCCCGTTCCAGTTCCGGGTCAACGGCGGCCGGTGCGACCAGGAGTACACGTTCAAGGTCGCCGCCGAGTACGACGGCGGCGAGGTGGTCTCCGAGCCGTCGATCCCCGTACGCCCCTGCGTCGCGCCCGGCAAACCGGCCGGCTTCACCGCCAAGGGCAAGAACCACGGCGCCGACCTCACCTGGTCGCCCCCGGAGAACGCCAAGGACGGCGTCACGTACACGCTGGAGGGCCCCGGCAACCATCCGCCCGACCCTCGCGGCACCGGCGCCGAGGTCACCGGGCTCAGGAACGGCCAGTCCTACACGTGGACGCTGCGCGCGAAGAACGAGGCCGGCGAGAGCGAGGAGCGCGCGGAGGCCACGGCCGACCTGCGGCCGCCCACCGCCCAGTTCCGCAACGCCAACAACGACCACAGGAACACGCTCATCCGGCCGGGACCGGGGCCGGGCGGCGAGGCGGGACGCATCCCCAAGGGCGAGTACATCACCATGACCGTCATCTGCCAGCAGAGAGGCGCCCCCTACACCGACACCGACACGGGCATGAGCAGCAACGTCTGGAACAAGGTCGAGTCCAGCAGGGGCAGCGGCTGGCTGAACGACGTGCTCATGGACACCCCGAAGGGGGGCTTCCCCGCCGCCCCGCTCTGGGAGTGCGAATGATCACCAGGGCGGGCTGGGGCCTGGCCGCCGCGTCGGCGCTGGTCTACACCGTGGGGGCGCCGTTCGGGTACGCGCAGGCGGCGGTGCTGGCGATGGCCGGGATCGCCGCCGTGGGCGCGGGCGCGCTGTGGACGCTCAGGGGCGCGGGCCTCGACGTGCGGCGCGAGGTGACACCGGGGAAGGTGGCGCGGGGCGAACCCGCGGTGGCGCTCCTGCACGTCCGCAACACCGGGCGGTGGCGGCACGCGGGGCTGGTGGCCCGCGACACCTGCCGGGGCACGTCGGTCGCCGTGGAGGTGCCCGCGCTGGCCCGCGACACGGCGCGGACGATGTCGTACCGGCTGCCCACCCGGCGGCGGGGCGAGACCCCCGTCGGGCCGCTGCGCCTCGACCGCACCGACCCGTTCGGCCTGGCCCGCCGCTCCGTCGCGTACGGGCGGCCCGACCTGCTGCTCGTCCGGCCGCGCACGGTGCCGCTCCGGCCGCTGCACGCCGGGCGGCGGCGCCACCTGGACGGCCTGGCCTCCAGGTCCGCGCCGAACGGGGCGGTCGGCTTCAACGGGCTGCGCGACTACGTGATCGGCGATGACCTGCGTCACGTGCACTGGCGCTCCACGGCCCGCACAGGTGTGCTCATGGTCAAGGAACTGACCGACGTCAACCTGCCCAGCACCGTCACCGTGCTCGACACCCGTCACTCGGCCTACGAGGGGGACGACGAGTTCGAGCTGGCCGTGGACGTGGCGGCGTCGGTGGCCTGCGCGGTGACCCGCGACCGTTTCCCCGTGCGGCTGCTCACCGGGGAGAGGGAGTTGCTGCACGCCAAGGGCTCCCCCGGCGAGGCGGAGGAGGTGCTCGACCGGCTCGCGCTGGTCGAGCGGGGGCCGCGCGCCGAGCCGCCGCTGCAGGTGCTCCGCCACGCCGGCTCCGGCGGGGCGCTGGTGCTGGTCAGCGGCACGTACGCGGCGCTGGCCGACGCGGCTGCGGTGCGGCGGCGCTTCGACCAGGTGCTGTTCGTCCGCGTAGGGGACCCGCGGCACGGCGGGCCGCCGGCCGCGGCGGGCGTGACCGTACTCGAAGCCGCAGACCTCGACGAACTGGCGGCGGCATGGCCACGCTGACCACCCCTCCGGGACCC
>NZ_SMJZ01000404.1 GCF_004348345.1 Nonomuraea longispora | reverse complement strand
TGAGGTCGCCGGTTGCGCCGAGGATGACGAGTCGGTCGATCATGCCGTGCTACCCGCTCTCGCTCGTGCGAGGTTGACGCCGCTGGCGATGATCCCGATGTGGCTGAACGCCTGCGGGAAGTTGCCCATGAACGCTCCGGTGGACGGGTCGATCTGCTCGGGCATCAACCCGACCGGGTTGGCGCGGGCGCACAACATCGCATACAACTCCTCGGCCCGGTCCTGATGGCCCTGCAGGACCAGGTTGTCCACCAGCCAGAAACCGCACAACACGAAAGCGCCCTCGTCGCCGGCCAGGCCATCGGGCGAGTGCTCATGCAAATAGCGGTAAAGCAAGCCGTCACCGGCCGACAGGCGTTCGGCGATGGCCGCCGTCGTGGCGGCCATACGCGGATGGTCGGCGGGGATGACCTTGCGCAGCGGCAGCGCGAGCAGGCTGGCATCCAGGCCGCCGCTACCGTCGAGGTGCTCGCTCAGACACTGCTCGTCCTCGTTCCAGGCCTGTTCCAGAATAAGCCGGCGGAGTTCCTCACCGGTGGCCCGCCAGGCGGCGATCGGCCCGGACAGGCCCAGCCGCTCGCCGATGGCCGAGGCCCTGTTCACAGCCACCTGACACATCCCGACCGAGTAAGTGAAAACCCGGCCCTCACTACGCACCTCCCAGATACCCTGATCCGGCTGCCGCCACCAACGCGCGGCAGCCCCGGCCAACTCCGCCAGACCAGACCACAGCCCCGGCTGAAGCTCACGCCCGGGAAGCAGCCACTGGTCGGCACAGTCCAGCACCTCACCGTAGACATCATGCTGGCGCTGATCGGCGGCACCGTTGCCCCACCGCACCGGCGCCGAGCGACGGTAACCCTCCAAACCCGGATCGTGGATCTCCTCCGGCACCGGACGCCCGTCAAGGGTGTACATGACACGCGGATGACGACTCTGCTCAAAAGCATCGAGAACCCAGCCGAGGAAAGCGTCAGCCTCCTCCTCAAAACCGACACGACGCAACGCGAACACCGAGTAAGCGGCGTCACGGATCCAGGTGTAGCGATAATCCCAGTTGCGCACCCCGCCGATCGGCGCGGGCAAAGAGGACGTAGGCGCCGCGACAAGCGAACCGTTGCCCCAGTCATCACACAACTTCAAAGTAATCACCGAACGTCGGACCAGCGCCTCCTGCGGGCCCCGGTAACTGCACTTACGCATCCACCGCCGCCAAGCCTCCATGGTCTGGCCCACCATCGCCTCGGGATCGAACCGGTGATGACGGTGGATACGACCCCACGACAGCACCAGATCCAGACGATCCCCCTCCTGAAGGTCATGCACGCCGCGCAAACCGGTCAGCAGACGATTGGACCGCAGATGCAGCCGCAAGTCAGGCCGCCGGGAAGCACGCACCTCCAAACCGTCGTAAAGGGCCCGCGCCTGCCCACCACCGTACGGCTCCAATTCCGCCCGCAACCGCACCGTCCCGGACCGAACCACGGCAGACCGCACCAACTCACACCGGCCACCACCCACATCCTCGCTCAGATCAGCACCCGCACGCAGAACCAGCGCATCAGTGATCCGAACCAGCCCGGCCGGGCCGCGCAACTCCGTCACCAACACCGCGGTGTCCGGCTCGTAGAACTGCCGAGCCTCACGCAGACCATCCACGGTCAACACGAAGTGACCACCACGCTCCTCATCCAACAGACCACACAACAGCGGGTCGCTGTCAAAACGGGGCAGACACAACCACGAGATAGAACCGTCCACACCCACCAGCGCCGCCGTCGTGCCGTCACCGATAAGGCCCAAGTCCTCCAGCGCCAGATAACCCTCCCGGCGGCGCACCACACGAAAAGGCGGATCCTGATCGAGCATGCCTGGCCTTCTCCTCCATACCAACCGGCCACCACCAAAGGGGGGGAATGTCCCTGAACAACGGACGTCACCACCGCCCGTCACCGGACGCTGATCAGCTACCGTCACGCAAACATGATCAGCACTTTCACCACGTCATCGAGCTTCTTGTCCGAGACCTCGAAAGCACGCTCCATCTC
>NZ_SMJZ01000403.1 GCF_004348345.1 Nonomuraea longispora | reverse complement strand
GGTGCTGGGCCGGACGGGCGGGGGCGCGTCGCTCACGGCGCCCGCCGGTGTCGACGGCGTGGTCGGCGAGGTCGGCGAGGTCGGCGAGGTCGGCGTAGGCTCCGGCGTGCTCACCTCGGGGGAGGGCGCCGGCGCCTCCTCCGTGATCGCGCTCTCCGGTGCGCCGGGGTCGGTCGTGGCCGGCGCGATCCGGGTGACCTGCGCCTGCAGGACGGGCTTGTCCTCGGCGGCGTTGACCAGCAGCACGATCGTGGTGGCCAGCACGCCGACGGCGGTGGCGCCGATGGCCAGCTTGGCGGGCAGCGTACGCAGGAGGCGCGACGGGTCGCGGAAGCGGGTCTCGGCCAGCGCCGTGCTCGTCGTGGCCGGCTCGTCGAGCGCGGCCGGGAAGAGCGGCACCAGCGTGCCCGCCAGGGCGGCCAGGCGGCGGCGTCCGCGCTCCTCCCAGTCGGGACCGTACGCCCCGCCCGCGACGGTCTCCAACTCGGCCAGGAACGCCTCGGCCGACGACGGGCGCCCGGCCGGATCCTTGGCCAGGCCGCGTTCGACCAGGCCGCGCAGGTGCTCGGGCACGTCTCCGAGCGGCGGAACGGCGCTCTGGTGCTGGCGGGCCAGCGCGGCCAGGTTGACCGCGCGGAAGGGACGGGCGCCGGTCAGGCACTCGAAGAAGACGACGGCGGCCGCGTAGACGTCGGTGGCGGGCCCCGCGGTCGTGCCCGACCACTGCTCAGGGGCCATGTACGGAGGTGTGCCCGCGGGGCTCGCGCCCTGGCCCGTCCTGACCGCGATGCCGAAGTCGACCAGCTTGCTGGTGCCGTCGCCCTGCACCATGACGTTCTCGGGTTTGAAGTCGCGGTGGACGACGCCGACCGCGTGCGCCGAGGCCAGGCCCTTGAGGGAGCCCTTGAGCACGGTCAGGGCCGCCTCGGGGCCCGTGGGGCCCTCGGACCTGATGAGCTCGCGCAACGAGACGCCGTTGATGAGCTCCATGATGATCGCCGCGCCCTGGCCGCTCTCGACGTAGTCGATCAGACGGGCGTGGTAGGCGCTCTGGAGCGTGGCGAGCAACCTGGCCTCGTGCCGGAACCTGGCCACGAACCCCATGTCGGAGCGGAGCTCGTCGCTGAGGTATTTGATGGCCACCTCGACGCCGTCGTAGTCGCGGCGGGCCAGAACCACGTGACCCGCGGCGCCCGCTCCGAGCTCGCGAACCGCGGTATAGCCAGGGACCCCCCACTGACCATCACCATGCATAGCGGTCTCCTCCGGAGTCGTGCGAGCCCCCACCCTCATCAAACGGTCCGTAGCTTAACCAGAGGGAACCACAATCCCGCTACTGATATCGCCAGATGTCGGCATTGTCACCTGATGGTGCCAGGGGACTCCGGGCGCGGGCTGTGGCTTGGCTGGTCATCCGGCTCTTCCTTGGGACATGCCGGTGTGCTGCCGGACGCGGTGGAGCCCCCGTTGCCCGCCGCCGGCACGGTGGCGGCCGTCACCGTCCACGTCGAGCCGCAACCCAGCTCGACCGGGAGACGCAGGGTCATCGTGTACGAGGTGGCGCCCGACAGCGTGACCGTCCGCGTGCCCAGGCGTTCGCCCCCGGCCGCGAACGCGACGGTGAGGCGTACCCGCTGGGCGTCCGACGTCGTCACCGCGACCGTCGCGGCCAGGGCGCCGCCGGACACGGCGGCCCGCCGCACCGACACCCGCGTCACGGCCGGAGGGCACGAGACCGTGGTCCGCGCGGTGGCCGTCCTGCCGCCCGCGCGCACGGTCACCGACAGCGTCGCGCCGCACGGGCGCGACCGGAAGGGGTGAGCGAGCGTGCGGGTGTACGACGTGGCGCCGCTCAGGCGTACCCGCTGGACCCGGCCGTCCGTGCCGCGGGCCCGCCAGGTCGCGACGGCCACGACGGGCTCGGTGCCGCTGGTACGCAGGGAAACCGTGGCCCGGGCGAGCCCCTTCTCGTCCACCGCGAGACCGCCCACGCCCACCCGCAGCACCGAGGTCGCGGGTGTGGGGGCGTCCCCGGCGTCGGTGGTCGGATCCGAGCTTGGCACGGGGGTCGTGGTCGTGCCGGGACTCCGTAC
>NZ_SMJZ01000402.1 GCF_004348345.1 Nonomuraea longispora | reverse complement strand
CCCTGCAACCGATCTGAGCCGGGCATATGAGCCGGGCGTCCCCGCCGCCCGCCCCACCCCGAAGGTGACGGCAGCCCACGCCCAGGCGGCGGGGGCGTCGATCCGGCGTCCGTGGTAGGGCCTGCCCTACCCTCAGGAAGGGTGACAGCGGGAGTCACATCCGGTCGAGTTGTCAGCGATGCTGTAGGTATTCCCCATACGAAGCATCAGCATCGGAGAAGACTTTGACTGTGGTGGACACGTCCCGTGCCCGGCCATCAGGAGAGAGAGGAAGCGACTTCGCCAGGCTGTCGCGCCGTATCGCGCAGGAGGGCCTGCTGAGGAAGCGGCCTGGCTACTACACGGCCAGGATCACCATGGTCGCCGGCCTGTTCGCGGCAAGCTGGGCGCTGTTCGCCTGGGTCGGCGACTCGTGGTGGCAGCTGGCCGTCGCCGTCCTCATGGCCGTGACGTTCGGGCAGGTCACCCTGCTGGCCCACGACCTGGCGCACGGGCAGATCTCCCGTTCGCGGCGCATCAGCAGAATCGCCGGGCTGATCACCGGCAACCTGGCCATCGGGCTCAGCTACGGCTGGTGGATGGACAAGCACACCCGCCACCACGCCAACCCCAACCACGAGGACCGCGATCCCGACGTCTCGCCCGACTTCCTCGTCTGGTCGGAGAGGCAGGCCGAGGCCAGCCGCGGGCTGCCCAGGTTCGTGGGCCGCTGGCAGGCGCTCCTGTTCTTCCCGCTGCTCACCCTCGAAGGGCTCAACCTCAAGGTGTCGAGCTTCCGCGCGCTGCGCAGGAAGTCGCTGAAGAACAGGACGCTCGAAGGGCTGCTGCTGAGCGCCCACGTGCTGGCGTACGCAGGCGCGCTGTTCCTCGTGCTGCCGCCCGGCCTGGCGCTGACGTTCCTCATCGTGCACCAGGCCTGCTACGGCGTCTACCTGGGCTGCACGTTCGCGCCCAACCACAAGGGCATGCCGGTGCTCACCGCCGAGGACGAGCTCGACTTCCTGCGGCGCCAGGTGCTGACCTCACGCAACGTGCGCGGCGGCCGCCTGGTCAACACCGCGCTCGGCGGCCTGAACTACCAGATCGAGCACCACCTGTTCCCGAGCATGCCCACCGCGAACCTGCGCAGGGCGCAGCCCATCGTCAGGGAATACTGCGAGTCGCTCGGCATCGACTACGTCGAGTGCGGCCTGTTCCAGTCGTGGGGGCAGGCGCTGCGCCACCTGCACGAGGTGGGCCGGCAACTGCGCGAGGCCGCCGCCACGTGACGGCGCCCGTGAGGCGCCGGACACGTGACGGCCGAAACCGTGAGCCGCCGGGTGGCGGAAAGCGGGACCGGGCGGGCTCTGTGTAAGGATGGCGGCTGTGTCCCCTCCGTCATCATCCGCGCCTTCGGCGGCGTCCGGGCTGCGGCTCGCGCGCGCGGTCGTGTTCGCGGCCGTCTGCGGCGCGGTGTCGGCGGGCGGGCACGCGCTGGCGGGCGGCGGGCCGGTGCCGTTGCCGGTCTACGGCGCCGCGGTGCTGGCGGCGCTCGGCCTGGCCTACCTGATCGACGGGCGCGAGCGCGGTCCCTTCGCCGTACTCGCCGCGACCGCGGGCACCCAGCTACTGCTCCACCAGCTCTTCGACCGGCTGGCCCCCGCTCCCGCGCCGGAGTCCGCGCACGCGCACCCGGAGCCCGGCATGGCGCTGGTCCATCTCACGGTGGCGGCGCTGACGGCGTGGTGGCTGCACCGCGGCGAACGCGCGTTGTGGCTCGTGATCCGCCTGTACGCCACGCCGCCGCCGGCCGTCGGGCTGCTCGTCGTCGCCCCCGTGGAGGTCGCCCTGCCGTCATGGCCGCCGGCCACCCCCGTCCTCCCCTCGTACGCGGGAGAGACCGTCTCAGGAACGGTCAGCAGGCGCGGCCCGCCCCGCGAGCACCAGCGTCCGCGCTGACTCGCCGCCCTGCCAGCATCCTGGACGCCGGCGCCACGGGCGCGGCCGTCCGGGAGACCTTTCCGGAGACCTGTCATGACACTCCCGCTACTCACCGTCCGCGCGCCACGCATCCGCAAGGCGGCGCTCGCGGCGCTCGCCTGCCTGCTCGTCCTCGCCCTTCCCGCCG
>NZ_SMJZ01000401.1 GCF_004348345.1 Nonomuraea longispora | reverse complement strand
CCCCTCCGCTGTCCGTCCGGCCACCGCTCGCCCCGCCGCTGTCCGACCCGCGGTTGCGCGGCCCGCCAAGGTTCGTCCGGCCGTTGCCCGTTCCGCCGCCGCTGTTCGAGTCGCCGCCTCTCGGCTCGGCAGTGTCGGGCCCAGTGTCGGGCTCGCCGCCTTTCGGTCCCCGGCTGTTCGGCCCATGAAGTCCGCCGTCGTCAAGCCCGGCTCTCGGAGAACCCCGCCCGTAGCCAACCGGCCCGATGCCCGGACCACCCGGCTCACCACCACCCGGCCCGATGCGCGGTCTGCCCAGCGCGCCGCTACCCGGACCTCCCGCGCCACTCGGCTCACCACCGCCCGGTCCGTCGTCGCCCGGTCCGTTGAAGCCGTCGCCACCGGGTCCGCTTCCGGTTCTTCGACGGCCGCGCGTTCCGCACCGGCTCAGCGCAGAGGCACGGTGAGGTCCACCGCGCCGCGGTCCGGCTCGGCGCGATCGGCAGCCGGCCAGGCGGAAGTGACGCAATCCGCCCCCGCGCAGGGCGCCGCCGCATCAAGCGCGCGGCACAACGGCGCCGCGGCCGACAGGCTCGATTTCGCAAGCTGAGCCGACCCGATCTCAGCGGCCTTCGCCACCGGCACACGTGGCCCTGACACGGGTGACATGTCGCCACGGCACACGGCCGGCTTGGCGCGTCGTCACGGCGAGCAGCCCGTTGGCCTTCACGACCGGCCAGGACAGACGGTCACTGGGGGCGGCGCGTGCGGTGCCGGTGGCTTGCCGTAAAGGAACGGTTCGGCAGGGGGCGTACGGCGCCGATAGCTTGCCGCAAAGGAGCCCGTGGCTTGGCGTAAGCAACGGCTCGGCGAGGGGGCGTACGGCGCTGCCGATTTGAGCCGGACGTCAGCGAAGCGGGCAGGCTCAGCCGGGGCCGGTGCGGTGGGCCTGCTCGGCCTGCTCCATCCCATCGAGGAGGAAGGCGAGGCCTTCGGTGAACGTGGTGTCCCAGCCGGTCCGCCCGCCGGGGAAGTCGAGGCCGTGCTCGGCGAGGGAGGGGTAGAGGTCCGCGCGCTCCCGCAGGAACGCGCCGGTGCCGCCCGGGTCGCGCTGCTGCCATGTGACCTGCATGATGACCGAGCCCATGACGTAGTTGGCCAGGCTGTAGGCGGCGGTCTTGGGGGCGGGGAAGCCCGCCCCCGCCAGCGTCTCGTACAGGAATTCGGTGCGCTCCAGCGCGTTCGGGCCCATGAGCGGGCGGTCGAGCATGGTGGCCGACCAGGGGTGGCGCAGCAGCGCGGCCCGCCAGCCGCTCATCAGGTCGCGCGCCGCCGCCCGCCAGCCGGCTTCGCGGCCGGGCAGCGGCACCTCGTGGAACACGGCGTCAAGCGCCAGGTCGAGGACGTCGTCCTTGGTCTTGACGTGCCAGTAGAGGGTGGTGGAGCCGGTGTCGAGCCGCTCGGCCAGGCGGCGCATGGTCAGCCGGCCGACGCCTTCCTCGTCGAGCAGCGCCACCGCCTCGGCCACGATCCGGTCGAGGGTGAGCGTCTGCCTGGGCGCCTTCGCGGGGCGCGACCACACGGTGTCCACGAGGAGATAATACGTTGTACGAGATACTGGATCGGTGGTCTAGTTGTAGAACGACGATCGAGTGGAGGTTCGGGTGGGGCACATCGAGGTGAGCGGGCTGACCTACCTGCTGCCTGACGGGCGGCCGCTGCTGTGGGACGTGTCGTTCAAGGTGGGCGACGGCGCCAAGGCGGCGCTCGTCGGGCCGAACGGCGCGGGCAAGACCACTCTGCTGCGGCTGATCACGGGCGAACTCGTCCCGGCCGCCGGCCGCATCTCCTGCAGCGGCGGCATAGGCGTGATGCGGCAGTTCCTCGGCACGGGGACCGTGCACGACCTGCTGCTGAGCGTGGCCCCGCGAGACGTCCACGAGACGGCCGCCGCACTGGACGCGGCCGGGTCGGCGATCGAGCTCCGCGACGACGAACCACGCCAGCTCGCCTACGCCCAGGCCATCGCCGACTACGCCGACGCGGGCGGCTACGACCTGGAGGTCGTGTGGGACGTGTGCACGACCGAGGCGCTGGGTCTGCCGTTCGCGCAGGCCGGGGGCAGAGGGGTGGGCACGC
>NZ_SMJZ01000400.1 GCF_004348345.1 Nonomuraea longispora | reverse complement strand
GTCAAGGCCTACGACATCAATCCGCAGCCGCGCGACAAGGTCAGGGACGGCGGGACGCTGCGGTGGGGCATCAACGAGTTCCCCGCCCAGTGGAACAGGAACCACGTGGACGGCAACCTCGCGATGGCCGGCGTGGTCAGCAACGCGCTGCTGCCCTCGCCGTTCCTGTCCGACGAGAAGGCCGGGATCACGGTCAACGACAACTACGTGATCGACGCAAGGGTGACAGAACGGCGGCCCAAACAGGTGGTCACGTACACGCTGAACCCCAAGGCCAGATGGTCCGACGGGCGGCCGATCACGTGGGCCGACTACCGGGCGCAGTGGCGGGCGCTGAACGGGCGCGACCCTGACTTCCGCATCGTCTCCTCCACCGGTTACCAGGACATCGGGCAGGTGACGCGGGGCAAGGACGACTTCGAGGTGGTGGTGACGTTCGAGCGGCCTTTCGGCGACTGGCAGTCGTTGTTCTCGCCGCTGCTGCCCGCCGTCACCAACCGCACGGCCCAGTCGTTCAACAACGCCTGGCTGAACAGGATCCCGGTGACGGCGGGCCCGTTCAAGTTCGGCGGGTTCGACCAGACCGCCAAGACGATCACCCTCGTGAGGGACGAGGCCTGGTGGGGCGACCGAGCCAAGCTGGACAAGATCATCTACCGGGCGTCGGAGCAGGACTCACTGATGGGGGCGTTCGGCAACGGCGAGCTCGACATCGTCGACGTGGGCCCGTCCGCCCCCGATCTCGCCCGCGCCAGGGCCGCCCAGGGGGCGCAGGTGCGGCAGGCGGCCGGCCCGGACTTCCGGCACTTCACCTTCAACGGGTCGAGCGAACTGCTCAAGGACCGCGACGTCCGGCTCGCCGTGCAGCTCGGCATCGACCGCCAGGCCATCGCCCGCTCGGACCTGCAGGGCCTGGACTGGCCGATCGCGCTGCTGAACAACCACTTCTTCATGAACACGCAGGAGGGCTACCGCGACAACGCCGGCCGCATGGGCGGGTACGACCCCGAACGCGCCAAGAAGCTGCTCGACGCCGCCGGCTGGAGACCAGCGGCCGGCACGACGGTCAGGCAGAAGGACGGCAAGCCGCTCGACCTGCGTTTCGTGGTGCCGTCGGGGGTGCAGGTCAGCAAGGCGGAAGGCGAGCTCGCCCAGAGCATGCTGGCGCAGATCGGCGTGAGGCTGACCATCAGGGCCGTGCCCAGCGACGACTTCTTCAGCAAGTATGTGATCCCCGGCAACTTCGACATCACGCCGTTCGCCTACATCGGCACCCCGTTCCCGGTCTCCAGCAGCTACGGGATCTACATCGACGCGCGCGACGGGAAGACGTGGAACGCGAACTTCGGGCGCGTCGGGTCGGCGGCCGTCGACGAGGCCATGAGCCGGGCCTCCCAGGCCCTCGACCCGGTGCGGGCCCGCAGGGAGACCAACAGGGCGGACCGGCTGATCTGGGAGCTGGCGACGGTGCTGCCGCTCTATCAGCGGCCGCAGAACGTCGCGGCCCGGGAGACGCTGGCCAACGTGGGGGCGCGCGGCTTCTACGACCTCCGCTACGAGGACATCGGTTTCATGCGCTGACGCGGCGGGCCGGCCACGCCTCCCCGGCCTCCCTCAGGCGGTCGTGCCGGCCGTGACGCGGTCGACGAGGCCCTTGGTGCCCTCCTCGCGCGCGCAGTGGGCGCAGCAGTACCAGTGCTCACCCGACTGGACACCGTGCCCGATGACCTTCGTGCCGCAGTGCTCGCAGATGGGCGCCATCGCCTCGATCGCGCACTGGAAGCAGTCGAAGGTGTGCACGGCCCCTTGCGCGCGCACCTCGAACGCCATGTCGTAGTCGTTGCCGCAGGTTTCGCAGACGGCCATGATGATCCCCTTCGCATGCGCGGTTTCAGGGTCTCCTTTCCCCAAACGGCGGCCGTATTCCGGCCGCGCCGTCACGGCCCGCGCGACAGGAGCCGGCCTGCCAGCGGCAGCCCGAGCAGCCCGAGCAGCCCGAGCGCCGCCATCGCGGCGGGCAGGCCGAGCCACCCGCTGAGGCCGGCGACCAGCAGCGGGCTGACCACGAACCCGGTGTACGAGATCGTCGACACCCACCACACGAGCGTCCCGCCGGAGTCGTCGGCGGCGGCGCGGCTGAGCAGGGCGGGCACCATCGGGCCGAGCGCCAGCCCGGTGAGCGCGAATCCGGCCATGGAGACCGGCACGCTGTCGCTCAGCGCGGCCAGCGCGATGCCCC
>NZ_SMJZ01000003.1 GCF_004348345.1 Nonomuraea longispora | reverse complement strand
GGTTTGGCGTCGGGGTTGAGCGGGGGCCAGATGCGTTGGGTGCCCGTCAACACCAGGGCAGGCCCGAGCCGGGGCGGCTGGCCCTTCCTGTGCTGGTCGCGGGCGACCTCGTCCTCCCGACGTCCGTCGTCCTCACGCGGCCCCCCGTGGTGGCGCGCGTCGTCGCGGGAGCGCCCGGCCGGGGCGGGCTCCGGCGTGCCGGCGGGCGCGTCGGCGCTCGCCGCGAGTTGTCTCAGCCTGCGCAGCGCCTCGGTGTCGATGGGCTTGCCGGCGGCGGGCTTGCGGCTCTCCGCCGTCTTGATCGGCACGACCGCGTCCCGCGCGGCGCGTACCTCGGCGTCCCTGTCCGCGGATGTGGTGCGCCGGTCACCGGGCTCCGGCGCGGGGCCGTGCGCGGCGTGCGGCACGGGCGAGCGGTCCTGACGGTGTCCGGCGCCGTCTGAGAGGCCCTTCTCGCGCCGGACCACGCCTCCCGGCGTGGCGCGTACCGGGGACGGGGTCGCCTGCTGCGCCTGAGCCTTGAGCGCCGGCGCGGTGCCGCGGCGCGTGCCCCAGCCGGAACGCCCGCCGGGCTGCTCGGCCACCGGGGCCTGCGCTGCGGCGGCAGCGGCGGCGGCCACGGCGGGCCGCACCTGGCGGGGCCCGGTGATCCGCTGGCCCGCGCGCCTGCGCTGCGCCTGGCGGGCCTTGCCGGCCTTCTTCGCCTTGACCCTGGCGGGGGTGGCACGCCAGACCCGGCCGGAGAACGTGATGGTCTCGGGCTCGGCGCCGGGTGCGAGGCGGTACCAGGCCCTGGGCTGGCCGAGGTAGCGGAGATGGGACTCGAGCAACTCGGTGAGCCGCTTGCCCTCGATGACGGGACGGGTGGACAACCACGTGACGATCCCGGGTGGTACGAGGAACAGCACGTGCCACGGCATCTCCACCGGCACGCCCACCAGGACGAGCAGAAGCGACCACGGAACGAACACCCCGACGAAGACGCCGATCCAGACGATCGGCAGCGGCATCGGCAGGCGCAGGTCGTACAGCTTGTACAGCCGCTTCTCTATCCGCCAGATGTTCGTGTACGTGGGCAGGTCCACACGGCCCTCCTCTCGCCCGCTCGTTCATGACCGCCGGGGAGCGGTCTCAACCCTTACGTGATGCCCAGTGCGCCCGCGATCGCCTTCGCCGTCACCTCGATGATGTTGGGAACGTAGAAGATCACTCCGATGGCCACGGCCAGGATGAGGAACTGCACGAACCGCGTGATCTCACGGGTGAAGAGGAAGAACAGCGCGACCACGGAGACGACGACCAGGAACAACGGCGCGAAGAACGCGCGCAGGAAGTCGGCGAGCCCTCCGGTGTCGATGCCGGTCGGCACCGGAGTCGGCGTCATCTCGATCAAGGTGAACAGTACGGTCTTCAAGGTCACTTCTTGTCCTCCCGGGGGGTACCGATCAGCAGCGTGGCCGTGCCCTAATCAGCGACCCGGCCGGCGCCGCGGATGTCGGCGACGAACCACTTGTCGCCCTGCTTCTCGACGGTCAGGCGGTAGGCCTGCTCCAGATGCCCGCCGGCCGTCGCGGGATCGGTGGAGTCGGGAGTGGGCGGGACGTCGCCGTTGGGCACCGTCCACACCACGACCGCCTGGATCTCTCTGGTGGCACCCCCCACAGGCACCACGATTTCCTTGAGCTCTGCGAAGGTGAGGGCGCCGCCGAAGCTCGGCAGGCTCTTGCCCGCGGCGACGTAGCGCTGCAGCCCGGCGGTGTCGCCGTCGGCGTAGTCCTTGAAGAAGCCCTCCAGTTGCGGCTTGAGCTCCGCCGCCGCCGCGTCGTCGGTTTCCGGCTTGGCCACCTGGGGCAGGTCGGCCGGGGCCGGGGCGGGCAGGATGGCCGGACGCCCGGAGACGACGAACCTCTCTCCGGCGTCGTCGCCGGAGTAGTAGATCGGTACGGACAGCAACATCCTGCGCGGGCCGGACTGGAAGGCGACGCTCACCACGGCGTTGTTGGCGTCGCTCGCCTTGAGGTCGTAGGCCTGGACGGCGACGGCCGCCAGCTTGCCGAACCCGTCCCAGCCCATTTGCGGGTCCATGCCCTGGGCCAGGAACGCGGCGAGTTTGCTGGACCTGCTCGTCGCGTCGTCGGGATTGAAATTCAGGTAGACGCCCGCGAACTGGGCGGCGAATGCCATGCCGCGTTCGACGGGGAATCCGTGCTGCTCCTGCACCGCGCCATTGGGCGCGGCCACCTCTTGCCGGGTAAACCTCTCAAATGGGGCACGAATCCCATTCACCACGACAACCACAATAAGTGCCCAGAGAATGATGCGGCCGGTCCATACCAGCCACCGTCCGCCGCCGCCCGACCAGCCACCGCGCCGCGGCCGGCGAGGCGGCGGCGCGTCGAAGTCGGCTGTGTCGAGGCGCGCGGAAAGCTCGGGCTCGCCAGCGATCCGAGGATCGTGCTGGACGGTAGACCTACGCGCCATCACGCCTCCGCTCGCGCCGATCCCCCCGGCTGGCGCGGTGTCGTCCGTTGCCGATCCCCATCATCCGCGGTGAAGTAGTCACCCTATCCGGTCTCCGCGATTGTTCCAGGAAAGCCACGCCCATGCTGCGGCATGACCGTCCTGACGGCAAACCGGGCCCTCATGACAGGCCCCGGACCCGATTCCAGTGAGTTCCCGGGGGAAACGGCTATTGACCAGGCCAAACGCCTGAAATCGCATAGCGCGGCAGCCACGGATTGCTGTCCAAATCGCGCAAGGACTCTCGCGACCTGCGGATTCGGCATAGGTCACGAACGGAGGCTGAGCGTCAGGCAGGCTCAGGCCCCTGGGACGAGCGCGACCGCCGCCTGCTCTCCAGATCGACGACCGCCGGCTGCACGGCCCGCTCCAGGGAGCCCCGGAGCTCCGCCAGCATGCCCGCGGGGTCCTGCTCGCGCATGCGGGTCGCCATCTCGTTGCGCTCGTCCACCTTCCTGCGGAGGTAGGCCTCGCGGTTGACCCGCAGACCGTACATGAGCTCGACCCTGATCAGGGCCAGCTCCTCCTCAAGGCTGATGCCCGTGAGCGCGGGCGCGGGGCGTCGTTTCCGGATGATGCGACGGATCATGAGGGTCTCCCGAGTCAGCGTGAACGCCGTGACGATTCGACGCGCGGGAGCCCGCAGAGGTTGACGCGGCAGTCGTGCCGGGATCAGACGTCCATTCCTTTCCTGTGTCCCTTCCCGGGTCCTTTCCGGGCCCGCCCGGTCAGACGTTGAAGCGGAACTCCACCACGTCGCCGTCGCGCATGACGTAGTCCTTGCCCTCGATGCGGGCCTTGCCCGCGGCCCTGGCGTTGGCGATGGAGCCCGCCTCGACCAGATCGTCGAAGGAGACGACCTCCGCCTTGATGAAGCCGCGCTGGAAGTCGGTGTGGATCACGCCGGCCGCCTCGGGAGCCGTGGCGCCCTTACGGATCGTCCAGGCCCGCGACTCCTTCGGGCCGGCCGTCAGGTAGGTCTGCAGGCCGAGCGTCTGGAAGCCGACCCTGGCCAGCTGGCGCAGCCCCGACTCCTCCTGCCCGACCGACTGCAGCAGCTCCAGCGCCTCCTCCTCGTCGAGCTCGACCAGCTCGGACTCGATCTTGGCGTCGAGGAAGACGGCCTCGGCCGGCGCGACCAGCGTGGACAGCTGCTCCCTGAGCGCGGAGTCGGTCAGCTCGTCGGAGTCGAGGTTGAACACGTAGAGGAAGGGCTTGGCCGTCAGCAGGTGCAGCTCGCGCAGCTCGTCGCGGTCGAGACCGCTCTCGAAGATGGTCTTGCCGGTCTCCAGCGCCCTCAGGGCGCCCTCGGCGGCCTCCAGCGCGACCTTCTTGTCCTTGTTGTTGCGCGCCTCCTTCTGCAGGCGCGGGACGGCCTTCTCGACCGTCTGGAGGTCGGCCATGATCAACTCAGTGTTGATCGTCTCGATGTCGCGCTTGGGAGAGATCTCGCCGTCGACGTGCGTGACGTCGGGGTCGTTGAAGACCCTGATCACCTGGCAGATCGCGTCGGTGTCGCGGATGTTGGCGAGGAACTGGTTGCCCCTGCCCTGCCCCTCGGAAGCGCCCTTGACCAGCCCCGCGATGTCGACGAACTCGACCTTGGCGGGCAGGATGCGGGCCGAGCCGAAGATCTCGGCCAGCTTGGGCAGGCGGTCGTCGGGCACGCCCACGATGCCCACGTTGGGCTCGATGGTGGCGAACGGGTAGTTCGCCGCGAGCGCGTTGCCGGACTTGGTCAGCGCGTTGAACAGCGTGGACTTACCGACGTTGGGCAGGCCGACGATACCGATGGAGAGGCTCACGGACGTCGAGTTTACTGGCTCAGCACGTCCAGACAGGTCACCGGGCGGGGGGCGGAGTCCGAACGCAGATAGCGCTCCGAGCGCGCGGGACACCGCTTCGCGGCCGTCTCGAACGACACCACCCTGGCCCACGCCCGTGCCGAGCCGCAGGGCACGCGGGTGACGCCGGAGCGGTCGACCACCCGGCCCGCCGGCCGCGCCACGCACGCGCCCCGGTCGAGCACCTGACCGCCCCGGCCCAGGCAGATCGTCCGCGCGTCGCCGGGGACGGTGTCCAGGGTGTTCTCGGGGCAGGCGGCGGCGTCCCGCGTGATCGCGACGGCCTTGCCGTACCAGCCGGGCCGGGCGCACGGCTGCTCGCGGCCGTCAAGCGCCACGCAGTCACCCGGCCTGAGCAGGCCTCCGCCACCGCCTGGGGCTCCGGGGTGGGGGTCGAGGAAGTTGCGTACGCACGCCGTACGGCCCGGCCCCACGCGCAGGACGTCGTCGGTGTCCTCAGGGCAGTCGCCGGGGCCCGGCGGGTCGGGAGCGACGGCCACCACCTCGGAGACGCCGCCGTTGCACGGGATCAGCGCGAAGTCGCCGGTGACGCATGCGCCCGGCGACCAGCGCAGCGGGTAGGGCCCCGGCGCGCTCTCGGGCCCGGAGCCCGCGCCCGCGCCGGCGATGACCGCTCCGGCCAGCGCGACCAACGCGACCGCGACCGATACGCCGACCACCGCCTGCTTCCCGAGCGCGTCCATTCCACTACTCTCGGCGATTCCGGATGTGGCGCACAAGCGGAACGCCCAAGCGTGTCGGGAGGAACCGCGCCCCGCGGTCCTGCAATCATCGCTGAAGTGGATGTCATCTCGCTTCTCACAGGTCTCGCGGTCGGGCTGCTCATCGGTTTCCTCGTCGCCAGGACACGAGCGGCGGTGCGGGTGGCGGAGGCCGACGCGCGCGCCAGGTCCGCCGCGGAGAAGCTGGTCTACGTCGAGGAGCAGCTCGCCGAGCGTTTCCAGGCGCTGTCCACGCGGGCGCTCGACGTCAACAACGTACGTTTCCTGGAGCTGGCCGAGACCAGGCTGGCCGCCAGCCGCGCCGAGGCCACCGGTGACCTGGAGCAGCGCAGGCAGGCCGTGGAGCACCTGGTCGAGCCGCTGAAGGACGCCCTGTCACGGGTCGAGTCGCAGCTGCGCGACACCGAGTCGGGCCAGCGCGCCGCCCGTGCGGAGCTGGCCAAGCAGATGGAGTTCGTACGCCAGAGCCACGAGCAGCTGCGCACCCAGACCACCGCCCTGGTCAGGGCCCTGCAGCGGCCCGAGGCGCGCGGCCGGTGGGGGGAGCTCCAACTGCGCAGGGTCGCCGAGATCGCCGGGATGCAGCGCTACTGCGACTTCGACGAACAGGTCGCCGAGGGCTCCATGCGGCCCGACATGGTCGTCAGGCTGGCCGGCGGCAAGAACGTCGTGGTCGACTCCAAGGTGTCGCTGGCGGCCTATCTGGAGGCCGCTGAGGCGTCCGACGAGTCGCTCGCGACGGTCCGGCTCGACGCGCACGCCCGGCACGTACGCGAGCACGTCGACCGGCTGGCCGCCAAGTCCTACTGGCAGGGGTTCAACCCGTCGCCCGAGTTCGTCGTGCTGTTCATCCCCGGCGAGGCGTTCCTGGCGCCCGCGCTCGAACGCGACCCCGGGCTGCTGGAATACGCCATGGCGCGGCGGGTGCACATCGCCACGCCGACGACGCTGATCACGATGCTGCGCACCGCGCACTACGCCTGGCAGCAGGCGGCGCTCAGCCAGAACGCGCGGGCGGTGTTCGAGCTGGGCAAGGAGCTGTACGAACGGCTCTCGACCCTGGGCAGGAACGTGGACTCGCTCGGCAGGGCGCTGACGCGGGCCGTGGAGGCGTACAACAAGTCGGTCGGATCGCTCGAAAGCCGCGTGCTGGTCACGGCGCGCAAGCTGCACGACCTGGGCGTCGTCGACGGCGACCTCGACTCACCTGAGATGCTCGAAGGCCTGCCCAGGCCCCTCGCCTCCCCCGAACTGCTCGAAACCGCTTCTCAGCCAACCTCGTCACTGATTTCGCACCCGAACGGTAAGTTGGCCAACGGGTCGCAGTAGACGGGGGTGGGCCAGTGGCTGGGAAAGGCAGGCGTTCGGCGGTCAGGCTGACCGCGCGCGGCGCCATCGCGCTCTCCCTGGTCGCCACCCTCGCGGGCTATGTGCTGACCGCCCTGCTCGACGTCCCCCACGTGGTGGGCGCCGCGTTCGTGCTGTCCAGCCTGCTGGGCGTGCTGCTGGTCAACCGGCGCGAACTGCTGTCGCTGGTGGTGACGCCCCCGCTGGTGTTCTTCTGCGCCACACTCTTCGTCGAGCTCGGGCGGGCGTTCGGCTCGTTGTCGATCGTGCAGTCGCTGGCGCTCGGGCTCTACACCTCGCTGACGCGGGGAGCGCCGTGGTTGTTCGCCGGCTCGGCCGCCGTGCTCGGCGTCGCGTGGCGGCGCGGGCTGCGCGACAACGTACGCGACCTGCGCGAGGAGCTGAAGGCGGGCGCCGAGGTGCAGCGCCCGCGCCAGCCGTTCGTGCCCGAGCCCGAAGGTTATTTCGAGCCGAAGGTGTACGGCACGCCGCGCGGCGACGACTGAGACAGGTCACCGTGCGCTCCGGGCGGCCGTCATGACGCGTCGGACGTCACGGCACGGCCGCCGGCTCGGGGCGGACGATCACCCGATCGCCCGCGTCAGGAGGCGCGCAGGTCCTTGCGCAGCTCGTGGGGCAGGGCGAAGCGCATGCGCTCGTCGACCGGCTGCACCTCCGTCACGTCGCCGAAGCCGTGCTCGGCCAGCCGCTTCAGCACTCCGTCCACGAGCTCTTCGGGAACGGACGCGCCGCTGGTCACGCCGACCGTGGTGACGCCCTCGAGCCACTCGTCGCGGATGAACGTGGCGTCGTCGACGAGGTAGGAGGCCTCGGCGCCGTAGTCTTTCGCCACCTCGACCAGCCGCTTGGAGTTGGAGGAGTTCTCCGAGCCGACCACGATGACCAGCTGCGAGTCGGCGGCGATCTCCTTGACCGCGACCTGGCGGTTCTGGGTGGCGTAGCAGATGTCGTCGCTCGGCGGGTCGATCAGCGTGGGGAAGCGCTCCTTGAGCCGGGCGACCGTCTCGGTGGTCTCGTCGACCGACAGCGTGGTCTGCGACAACCACACGAGCTTGCTCGGGTCCTTTACCTGCACCTTGTCGACCGCGTCGAGCCCGTCGACCAGCTGGATGTTGTCGGGCGCCTCGCCGGAGGTGCCCTCGACCTCCTCGTGGCCCTCGTGCCCGATCAGCAGGATGTCATATTCCTGCCCGGCGAACCGCTTCGCCTCGTTGTGCACCTTGGTGACCAGCGGGCAGGTCGCGTCGATCGTGCGCAGCCGGCGGCTTCTGGCCTGCTCGTGCACGGCGGGCGCGACGCCGTGGGCGGAGAACACGACGATCTCCCCCTCCGGCACCTCCTCGGTCTCCTCGACGAAGATGGCGCCCCTGGCCTCGAGCGTCTTGACGACGTGGGTGTTGTGGACGATCTGCTTGCGCACGTAGATCGGCGCGCCGTACTGCTCCAAAGCCTTCTCGACCGCTACCACGGCTCGATCGACTCCGGCGCAGTAGCCCCGCGGTTTGGCTACGAGGACTCGGCGGGAAGTGGGGGTCTGGGGCTCCATACTTCTTATGCTACGTGGAGCGGCCGGTTGGCCCGCGCGTGCGTGGCCGTCCGCGGTTTGCCACACTGGCCGTCCAATACTGACCTCCCAGGGAGACGTACATGTCCCTCAGCGACGTGATACGCAACATCGCCAAAACCGTGACCAACAAAGACGAACTCAAGGAGAAGGCCAAAGACCTGCCTCTTCTCGTCGCCCAGACCGCGCTCAGCGCCGCCGGGCAGGCGATGCTGCTCGTCGACCGGGTGAAGAACTCCATCAGGGGCCAGGGCGAGAAGGAGGAGCAGGACTCCCGCCCCGCCGCCGACCAGCTCGCCGCGCCCGCCGAGCAGGACGAGGACAAGCCCGCCCGCAAGGAGCCGGTCATCTTCGCCCCGCGCCCCGGATCCGCCGAGCCCAACGGCACCGGCAAGCCCGACCCGGTCATCTTCGCCCCGGCCGGCAAGACGGAGCCCGCCACGCCCACAGGAGAGACCGCGGAAGCCAAGCCCGCGCAGGCACCGGTCGCGCCCGCGAAGCCGGAGACAGCCGAGCCCGCCACCGCCGGCAAGCCGGACGCCGCGGCAGAGCCGAGCACCGCAGGCGAGAAGGACGTCGTGGAGGAGCCGGCCACCGCCGACGAGCCGGGGCCCGCTGAGAAGCCGGCCGCCGCCGCGAAGCCGAGGGCGACGCGGGTTGAGCCCAAGGCCGACGACAAGCCCGCCGCAAGGAAGCCCGCCACCAGGAAGTCCACCGCCAGGAAGTCCACCGCCAAGGAGCCCGCCGCGTCGACCGAGCCGCCCGCCGCAGCCGCGCCGGCCGCCGCTTCCGAGCCCGGTGCGGCCGCCGCGACGGACCTGCCCGAACCGCTGCCCGGATACGCGGAGCTGACCGTGGCCTCCCTTCGCGCGCGGATGCGCGGCAAGACCGCCGAGCAGATCGGCGACTTCCTGGCCTACGAGCGGGCGACGAAGGGCCGGGCCGAGGTCATCCGCATGTTCGAGAACCGCCTCGCCAAGCTGCAGGCCGGAGAATAGAGGAAGAAACGTTCGACCCGCGGGGAAGCGAGCTTCCCCGCCCCGTAGTCTTCCGCCATGACCTCGAAGACCTCACCCGAGTCGCCCTTGCCGATCCGCACCGTCCTGCAGATGGTGGGCGGCTGGATCGGCAGGCTCGGCACCGTCTGGGTCGAGGGCCAGATCACCGACCTGAGCGCCCGCGGCGGCACGGTGTTCATGACCTTGCGCGATCCGGTCGCCAACGTGTCGGCCAGAGTGACCGCCCCTCGCGGGGTCTATGAGGCGGCCATGCCGCGGCCGGCCGACGGCGCCAGGGTGGTCGTGCACGTCAAGCCCGACTTCTGGGTCAACAGGGGTTCGTTCGCCTTCACCGCGATGGAGATCCGCCCGGTCGGCGTGGGCGAGCTGCTGGCCAGGCTCGAACGCCTCAGGCAGCTGCTGGCCGCCGAGGGGCTGTTCAACGCCGACAGGAAGCGGCGGCTGCCGTTCCTGCCCGGCACGATCGGGCTCATCTGCGGCCGCGACTCGGCGGCCGAGCGCGACGTGCTGGAGAACTCCCGCAGGCGCTGGCCCGCCGTGCGGTTCAAGGTCGAGGAGGTGGCCGTCCAGGGGCCTTACGCGGTGGGCGAGGTGACGGAGGCGCTGGGCAGGCTCGACTCCGACTCGGCGGTCGACGTGATCGTCATCGCGCGGGGCGGCGGCTCGCTGGAGGACCTGCTGCCGTTCTCCGACGAGACGCTCGTGCGCGCGGTGGCCTCCTGCCGCACTCCCGTGGTGAGCGCGATCGGTCACGAGCAGGACAGCCCCCTGCTCGACCTGGTGTCCGACGTACGCGCCTCCACTCCCACCGACGCGGCCAAGAAGGTCGTGCCCGACGTCGGTGAGCAGCTCACGCTGGTGCGCCAGCTGCGCGACCGCGGCCGGCGGGTGCTGAGCGGCTGGCTCGACCGCGAGATGTCCTGGCTGACGTCCGTACGGTCGCGGCCGTCGCTGGCCGATCCCGTACGCGAGCTCGAACGCAGGGCCGAGGCGGTGGACGCGCTGCGCGAGCGCGCCAGGCGGTCGTTGACCGGCTCGCTCGACCGGGCGTCCGACGACCTCACCCACCTGCGCGCCCGGCTGGTCGCGTTGTCGCCGGCGGCCACGCTGGAACGCGGCTACGCCATCGTGCAACATCCGTCGGGCGACGTGGTGCGCCGGGCGAAGGACGTCTCCCCCGGCAGCGTGCTGACCATCCGCCTCACCGACGACCGCCTGACCGTGCGCGCCGAGGAGCCCGGGGACGCGAGCGGCGCGTGACCACCGGAGCATCCACGGCTACCGCCCGTCTTCGGCCGGGACGCTGTAGCCGCGGGTGACGACCGTGGCCAGCCTGGCCAGTCCGGTCTTGATCTGTTCGATCGTCATGCCGCGTTCCTCCTGCTGGAAGGCGATCAGGCGGGCGTTGACGGGCGCGAGGAGCACGTCGGCCAGGAACACCCGGTCGGCCTCCGGGCAGGCCTCGGCGAGCAGCGTCGCCAGGTGGATGTGGTGCACCCGGTACGGCCCGCTGTACCGCATGGTCCTGCCGCATCTCTCCAGCTGGACGAACAGTCCCTGCTGCGCCACCACCCGGTCGACCAGAGCGTCCAGGAACGCGGTGATCCGTTCGCGGGCGCGGACGCCGGGCCCGAGCGGCGGCGGCCCGGCGAGGAACGCCTCCTGGAACCGCCTCTCCTGCTCGTCGATCAGCGCGAGGACGAGCCCCGCGCGGTCGCCGAAGCGCCGGTAGACCGTGCCGACGCCGACACCGGCGACGCGGGCCACCTCGTCGAGCGAGATGTCGTCCGCGCCCTGCTCGGCGATCATCCTGGCGGCCACCTCAATGATCTTCCGCCGGTTGCGGGCGGCGTCGGCCCGTTCGGGCTGGGGCTGCCCGATCACGGGCAACGTTCGGCGTCCGCACACGAACGGCAGCATACCGCTTGTAAACGGAGAATTCTCCGATTAGTCTTCCAACCGGAGATTTCTCCGGATACTGTGAGGGGCCGTGATGAACGATTTCAACAAGCAGGTCATCGAAGAGTTCCGCGCCAACGAGGGGCGGGTCGGGGGCATGTTCGAGAAGGCACACCTGCTGCTGCTCACCACCACCGGCGCCCGGAGCGGCAAGCGGTCGACCTCCCCGCTGATGTACATGCCCGACGGCGACCGCCAGGTCGTCATCGGGTCCGCGGGCGGCAGCGACAAGCACCCCGCGTGGTACCACAACGTGCGTGCCCACCCCAAGGTCACGGTCGAGGTCGGCTCGGATACGTTCGAGGCCGAGGCCGTGGCCATCGAAGGTGCGGAACGCGACCAGCTCTACGCCCGGATGGTGGCGCAGGCGCCCCAGTTCGCCGAGTACGAGGCCAAGACCACCCGGCGCATCCCCGTGGTCGCGCTCGTACGCGCCGGATCCTGACCACGGCGGGCCCGCGGGGAAGAGGGGCATCGCGGGCCCGCCGGAGCGCCACGGCGACCGGCGCAGCGAGCAGGCCGGTCAGGCGGTCAGAAGGGGGCGTCGTCGGCGTCGCCCGAGGTGGGCTCGGAGCGGCGGGCCATGGCCGCGGCCAGCTTGACCCGGGCTCCCTGCAGCCACTCCTCGCAGACGGCGGCCAGCTTCTCGCCCCGTTCCCAGAGCTCGATCGACTGCTCCAAGGTGAGCCCGCCCGTCTCCAGGCGGCGCACCACCTCGGTCAGCTCCTCGCGGGCCTGCTCGTATGAGGGTGCCTTCTCGTCTGCCATTGGTAGTCAGGGGCGCGGTGCCACGAAGGCCCGGTTCCCCATCCCCCTTTCAATTCCGTACGTGCGGTTTTCCCGCATACGGCTTACCGATGATCTTCTTGACATGGTTACGCTGCCTTCGGATAGCGAATCGTGCCTCGCAGGCGGTGCAGAATCCGTTCCCGACCGACGGCGGTCGGTCCGTTCACGGACCTTGGACCGGAGCTTCTTCACCGCCGTCTGACTGGGCCGGCGGTGCAGGTAGTAGCGGATGATCCGCTTTCGTTCCCACAGCCGCCCGGACATGCGGGCTCTGAAGTGGCAGCCGAGGAAGTCGAGTCCTTCCCGGCCCTGTCTGAGGTCAACAATCCTCGTCTTGTCCGGGTGCAGCCTCAACCCCAGCGATACGAGGATGTCCTCAACCGCTTGCAGGGCCGCTCCGACCTGGACAGCGCTGCGGCACAAGACGACTCCGTCGTCGGCGTAGCGCACCAGCTCACCCACACCTCGCTTGGTCAGCTCGGTATCCAGAACGTGCAGGCAGACATTGGACATCAACGGCGAAATCACGCCGCCCTGCGGAGTTCCCGCGACCGTCCGCAGAACCTCCCCCTCCGCCATCACACCTGCTTCAAGCCACTGCCGCAGCAGCTTGAGCACCCGCCGGTCCGACACCCGCCGACCCACCTCGGCGAGCAACCGATCACGATCGATCCCACCGAAGAAGTCGACGATGTCGAACTCCACCACGAACACCCGGCCCTCGATGAAGCCCGTACGCAGCCGCTCCATCGCCTGCGCCGCCGACCGCTTCGGCCGAAACCCGAAAGAGACCGGCAGAAGATCGGCCTCAAAGAGGGGTTCCAGCACCAGCTTGGCGGCCTGCTGAGCCACACGATCGCGGATCCGGGGAATCCCCAGCGGACGCTTGCCACCTTGTGGTTTCTCGACTCCGGCGGCACCCCTGTTGGCCCGGACTCGCTCCCACGCCTCCCACAGCACGTCACCTCTGTGGACACGGTCATACAGGGCACCCTCGTCCCAAGCATGATCAAAGTGGGGGTCCTTCCCTCCCGGCGCGTTATGGTGCACGCCGACCAGCGGTACTGCGACCCCCTCGGACTCCCGCTGCCCTCCCGACGATTTCGCCATCGGCGTATACGCTTGGTCTCTCGCCCGACGAAAGGCGTGGTCAGACGGGTCTCTCCTGTTCCGGCCCGGACCGCGCACACGTGCCATCCTCCGTACCCCGGAAGAACCCGGCAGGCTGACCCCGGAACAGGGCCCACCGGACATGGCCTTCGCCGTGACATGAGCGGCTCGGCTTCTCCGTTGTGACTGTGACGAGGCTGCAAGGTTCGCCTGACGCTACGGCCCGCGTGCTCGCTCCCTCCAAAGAGGCTCTTGACACCCCGCTCAGCCCGCCATGTCTCCACGACGAACCGGGGCCTGCTACCGGGCACTCCGGTGTCTACCCGGACGGGACTTCCACCCGCAGGCCTGGACCAGCTTCCAGGACGCAACACGGCACCACCCTAGACGCGGCGGGGTGTGCCCCGGCGCAGGCGGTCGTGGTGTCAGCCCTGGGGGCGCTGCTGGAGGACGGAGGCGAGCTGGGCCAGCTCGGGCCAGTCGGCGGTGCCGGTGATCAACAGTGTGACGTCGGGCAACATCCGCACCAGGGTGCGCTGGTTCTTGTCCTCGCGGAAGCGTCGCTCCCACGTGGCTCCGCCGATCTGCTGCGTGCCGACGGCCTTGTCGCTGTTGGCCATGCGGCTGGCGAACCCGGCGGCCGGCTTCTCGTCGCTCTGCGCGAACATCGCGTGCTCCCGCTCGGCGGTGGCGTAACCGAGGAAGAGGACTTTGGCGCCGGCGTTGCCGGCGGCGATCCTGTTGCTGTTGGGCACCCATCCGGCCGGGTCGTTGCGCGGGGCCCACACGCGGTAGGGCACCTCGTGGCCGAAGTTGGCGACGGTGATCGAGTATTCGACCCGCGGGATGTGCTCATCGCGGCTCTGCGGGGTGACCAGCAGGAACACCCCGGCTCCGACCAGGCAGACCAGCAGGGCTACCGCGTAGCCGTAGAAACCTTCGGTGAACCGTCGCACACTTGGCGAGATTACCCGCTGGACCGGCCGGTCACCGAAGTGGCCGGGCGGATGCGGCCGATGATGGCGAGGGCGTCCTCGGCCAGGCCGCGATCGCCCGTGCGTACGACCTCGGAGACGGCCGCGGCCAGCGCGCCCGTGATCACCACGACGAGCGCGCCCTCGTCGTCGAACAGGGTCGCGTTGAGCTGGGCCCACCTGCGCAGCCGGTCGCGCATGACGACGTCGAAGCCGGGCGGTCCGTCGCCGCGCAGGAACAGCGCGGCCAGCTCGCGTTCCTCGAGGCAGCCCTCCAGGTAGGCGCGGGCGGCGCTGACGAACACGCGCATCGGGTCGGTCTCGCCTGCGGTGCGGGCCTCGCGCGCGGCCAGTTTGGTGCGCTGCGAGAGCCCGGCCTGGAACTCCTCCCACAACGTGAGGTAGAGGTCGGCCTTGCCGGAGAAGTGGTGGTAGAGGCTGCCCACGCTGGCCTCCGCCTTGGCCACCACGTCGGTCACGCCCGCGTCGGCGAAGCCCTTGGAGACGAAGACCTCCCTGGCTGCGGCGAGCAGTGAGCTGCGTGTGGCCGCGCCCCGCTCGGACGTGCGCGACTGGGCCACCACGTTTTCCACATCGCTCATTCGGATCTCCTCCACGGCGGGGCGCCATCCTGCTTCACGGCGGAGGCGGGATCTCCGGTGAGGGACCCGTTCTCCGATGTGCGGGGCGACCATGTCGAAGCTTACAGAGGTCACCCTCGCCCCGCTTCTGGGCAGAGAAGCAGGGGCGGGCAGGGCAGATTATCCCGTCCTGAGCGGGAATAAGGCGGCAACTACGATCGACGTAGATGTTCCACGAGGAGGCCACGCATCATGTCCGACGACACGTCCGTACCGGCCCGGCTCGCCACGGGCGAGCACGCCCCCGACCGCAACCTGGCGATGGAGCTCGTCCGGGTCACGGAGGCCGCCGCGATGGCGGCGGCCCGCTGGGTCGGCCGGGGAGACAAGAACGGCGCAGACGGCGCGGCGGTCAACGCCATGCGGCAGCTGATCAACACGGTTTCGATGAACGGCGTGGTGGTCATCGGCGAGGGCGAGAAGGACCACGCCCCGATGTTGTTCAACGGCGAGCAGGTCGGCGCGGGCAGCGGGCCCGCCTGTGACGTGGCCGTCGACCCCATCGACGGCACCCGGCTGACGGCGCTGGGCATGCCCGACGCGGTGTCGGTGATCGCCGTGAGCGAGCGCGGTTCGATGTACGACCCGTCCGCGGTGTTCTACATGGAGAAGCTGGTCACGGGCCCGGAGGCGGCCGACGTGGTCGACATCGAGGCCCCCGTGTCCGTGAACATCAGCGCGGTGGCCAAGGCCAAGCACTGCTCGCCGTCCGACGTGACCGTGGTGGTGCTCGACCGGCCCCGGCACGAGCGGCTGGTCAAGGAGATCAGGGAGACGGGTGCCCGGATCAAGTTCATCACCGACGGCGACGTGGCCGGCGCGATCATGGCGGCCCGTGCCGGTACGAACATCGACCTCATGCTGGGCATCGGCGGCACCCCCGAGGGCATCGTGGCGGCGTGCGCGCTGAAGTGCCTGGGCGGCGTGATCCAGGGCCGGCTCTGGCCGCGTGACGACGCCGAGCGCAGCAAGGCCGTCAACGCCGGGCACGATCTCGGCCAGGTGCTCACCACCAACGACCTGGTCAGGTCGGACGACGTGTTCTTCGCGGCGACCGGCATCACGCACGGCGAGCTCATGCGGGGCGTACGGTTCAGGGCCGGCTCGGCGGTGACGGAGTCGCTGGTGATGCGCGGCCGGTCGGGGACGATCCGCAAGATCGAGAGCGAGCACCAGCTCTGGAAGTTGCGGGCGTACAGCGCGATCAACTTCGACACCGCGGGCTGAGCGCAGCCCGGGCGGGACGGACGCGCGGGGCCGGTTGGGCGCCGGCCCCGCCTGGACCGTCCCGGGGCCGGGTTCAGCGGCGGCGTTTGCGGCGGGGCGGCTCCTTGACCTTGACCTCGCCGGCGAAGTTGGTCGTGCGCACCTCGAGGACGGGCCCGCCCGGCTCGGTCGGCTGCTTGGTCAGCCGGACGGTCTTGTCCTTGGCGACCCTGATCACCTCGAGCCCTTCCGGCACGTGGATCTCCAGCCCGCCGAAGACGAGGGTGGCGTTGATGACGATGCGCCGGTTCTGCAGGATCGCGTCGCGGAAGTCGAGCTTCGTCGTGCCGAACATGGCGGTCACGGCGACCTCGGCGGGCACGACCCAGCGCCCGCCGCGCTGCTCCTTCTTGAAAATGGCCGACACCGGCCGGCCGTCGAGGTTGAGCGGTTGTTCCTCGGCGGGCAGCAGGTCGGCGGTGAGCGCGGCCAGCTCGCCGAGCGTGCGCGAGGAGTAGAGCACGCCGAGCCGTTCCTCCAGCTCTTCGAGGGAGAGCCGACCGTCGGCGTGGGCGTCCTGGAGGACCTGGGCGATGCGCTCCCGGTCGGCGTCGGACGCGCGGAGCTCGTGCGGCTGGGGCGCGTCGCTGGGCGCCGGCTGGCGGCGGGCCGTCACCCACTCCTCGGCCAGCCGCTCTCCCACTTCCTGCAGCTTGGGCAACCACGATCCAGCGCGTTCGTTCACACTTCTGACGATATCTGGCGCCCGCAGGAAGCGCTCGTCCCGAACCGGTCAATGTCAGAGGATTCGCACCGGACGCGACCATCCTCTCGGACAGGCGTGTCGGCGTGGCGGGCCGAGCGCGGAATCCGTACGTCTTCCCGTCCGTTGATCAGGCCGAGGAGGTGTGTGCGCATGCATCGACCGGCGCGGTGGGGTCTCGGCGCGGCAGGGGCGGGCATCGCGGTCATCGTCGGCCTGGAGGTGTCCAGCCTCGACGACCTGAACCCGATCAGGCGGACCATCAGTGAGCACGGCATGGGCCCCGGCGGCTGGATCTTCGGCTGCGCGGTGGGTCTGCTGGCGGCGGGGTCGGTGGGCATCGGGGTGTCGCTGGCGCGCAGGAAGCTGGCCGGGGTCCTCGGCACCGTGGCGCTCATGGGGTGGAGCGTCGGCCTGCTCCTGACGGCCTGGTTCGAGAAACACGACTGGTCGGTGGGGCCAAGCGTCAGCGGGAGCATCCACCGGGTGGGCAGTTTCGTGGCCTTCCTGTGCCTGCCGCTGGCGGTCGTGCTCATCACCGGGCCGTGGCGGCGCCGCGAGCGGTCGCGGGCCACGCTGGTGGCGTTCGGGCTCGGGGTGTGCTCGGTGTTGTGGGTGGTGGGCATCGCCACGATGGTGTTCGTCGGCACGCGCAACGGCGTGCCCTGGTATCGGGTCATGCCGCTCGGGCTGGTGGAGCGCGGCCTGGCCGTCACGGAGGTGGCGGCGCTGCTGGCGCTCGGCGTGTGGGCGGCCACACCGGGAAGCCGGTCGCTGGAACCTGGGTTCCGTGCTGGCGGAACGGCCGGATCCGCGGCTAACCTGACTCCGCCTCACGTTTGATCCACCCCCCGATCAGGAGGCCGCCGACATGCGGGTGGGGTCCGCCGCGCCACTGGTGCTGGCCGCCGCGATCGTCGCGCTCGCGCCCGGCTTCGAGCCCAGGAGCCGCGCCGCTCAGCCCGCGCCCAGCACCCCGTCGAGGTAGGCGAGGCTGCGCCGCACGTCCTCGACCGGCCGCTCGCCCGGGCCGGACAGGATGACGTCCTGCTCCATGACGTACCAGCCGTCGTAGCCGCTCCTCGCCAGCCCGGTGACAATGGCGGCGATGTCCACGTCGCCCTCGCCGAGCGGGCGGTAGAGGCCCTCGCGCACCGCCCGCGTGTAGGCCAGCGTCCCGGCGGTGACCCGCGCGGCGAGGTGGGCTTCGACGTCCTTGAGATGCACGTGGGCGATCCGCGTCGCGGCCTGCTCGACCAGCGCGACCGGGTCGGTGCCGCCGACCAGCAGGTGGCCGGTGTCCAGGCAGAGCGGCATCGAGCTGCCCTCCAGCACCCGCTCGACCTCGGCCCGGGTCTCGACCATGGTGCCCACGTGCGGGTGCAGCACCGCCCGGGGGCCGAGCTCGGCGGCGATCCTGTCGAGGTTGCCCAGCAGAGTGGCCCAGCCTGCTGCGTCGAGCTCGGGACGGGAGTCGTAGCCGTCGTCGCCGGTGGCGGCGGCCAGCACGAGCAGCCCGTCTCCCGGCAGGTCCCGCAAGGGGTCGTGGCCGGGGTCGTGGAGCACGACGGGCACGAAGGCGCCCGCGAGGCCCAGGCCGTACCGCTCGATGAGGCCGGGCGTCAGGTAGCCCTGCGGGCCCAGCTCGGTCGCGGTCAGCCCGAGCTCACGCATCTCGGACAACACGCGCTCCGGTGGCAGCTGGTGGCCCCAGCCGGGGACCTCGCACACGCCCCACGAGATGGGGGCTCCCGCGAGCCTCATCGCCGCACCTCCGCCACCTCGACGGTACGGCTCTCGCGCAGCGACAGGTCGGCGGCCTCGGCCACGTACAGCGCCTCCAACGCGTCCTCGATCGAGCAGAGTCCCCGTCCGTCGCGGAGGAAACAGTCGATCTCGTCGCGGTACGCGGTCGAGAACCGGGTCACGAAGTCGGGCCACGGATCGTCCGGTTCCGGCAGGCCCTCGGTCGTGTGGAGCGGGGCGCGCGGGCCGAGCCCGACCGCCTGGGTGCGGCGCGTGCCCGCGAGTTCCATGCGCACGTCGTACCCGCCGCCGTTGTAGCGCGAGCCCTGCAGGGTGGCCAGCGTGCCGTCGTCGAGCGTGAGCAGCGCGGCGCTGGTGTCCACGTCGCCCGCCTCGGCGAAGAACGCGGCGCCGCGGTTGGCGCCCAGCGCGTGGACGGAGACGACCTCGCGGCCGGTCACCCAGCGCAGGACGTCGAAGTCGTGGACGTGGCAGTCGCGGAAGATGCCGCCCGACTGCGGGATGTACGCGGCCGGCGGCGGGGCGGGATCGGCCGTGATCAGGTGGACCCGGTGCAGCTCGCCCAGCTCGCCGTCCCGTACGGCCCGCGCCGCGGCGGCGTACCCGGGGTCGAAGCGGCGCTGGAACCCGACGTGCACCCGGTTGCCCGCGCGGGCCTCCAGCACCTTGACGGTCTCGTCCACGGTGCCCGCGACCGGCTTCTCGCAGAGGGCGGGGATGCCGAGCGCGCAGGCTTTGACGATGAGTTCGGCGTGGGTGGTGGTGGGGGTGGCGATGACCACGGCGTCCGACTCGAACGGGTCTCCAGGCCAGCCGTACGGGGACGTCCGCACGGGGTCGGCCACGATCAGCTCGTCCACCAGCGGATGGGCGGCGATGGTCGCGGCGTGGAAGGCCCCGATCCGGCCCAGGCCCAGCAGTCCCACACGCATGAACGTCTCCCGTCCCCGCCGGGGCCTGCGCCCCTGGCGGATATGAATTCCTTAGTCCATAGCATGTCCTGACATTCTTACTTTTAAGCCTCGGACTGCCTCGGCCGCCTTGTGAACCGGCAACCGTGCGAACCCCACCGCGACCGCGGGCTCGCCCGGCGTCTCGCGCATCGGCCCCACCGGCTCCGCGGCCAGCCCCAGCTCCCGCGCCACCCGTGCCGTCCGCGGCTCGTCCCAGCCGCCCGGCAGCTCCAGGTAGACGTGCAGACCCGCGTCGATGCCCTTGACGCTGATCTCGGGAAGCTCGGCGGCCAGCGCCCTGACGAGGGCGTCCCTGCGGCGGCGATATTCCCTGCGCATGCGGCGCAGGTGCTTGTCGTAGCCGCCGGTGCGCAGGAAGTGCGCCAGCGCGTACTGCTCGATCACCGGCGAGCCCAGGTCGAGCTCACCCCGCGCCCTGCGCACGTCCTCGGCCAGGTCGGGCGGCGCGGCCACCCAGCCCAGGCGCAGGCCCGGCGCGAGCGCCTTGCTGACGCTGCCCGACAGGACCACCCGGTCGGGCGCCAGGCCCTGAAGGCAGCCGACGGGGTCACGGTCGAAACGGAACTCCGCGTCGTAGTCGTCCTCCAGGATCACCCGGTCGCCCACGTGCGCCCACTCCATCAGCGCGGCCCTGCGGGACGGCGAGAGCACCACGCCGGTCGGGAACTGGTGGGCCGGGGTCACCAGCACCGCGTCGCCGCTCAGCCTCCGCACGTCGAGGCCCTCCTCGTCCACGGGCACCGGTACCAGCCGCGCGCCCGCCCTCCTGAGCAGGGGGGCCTGGCGGTGGCTCGTCGGGTCCTCCACGGACAGCCGGATGGGGCGCTGCCGGGACAGCACGTGGAGCACGAGGCTCAGCCCCTGCGCGACGCCGCCCACGATGATGAGGTTCTCCGGGCGCGCGTCCGCCGCCCTGACCCTCCTGAGGTAGCCGGCCAGCTCTTCCCGCAGCTCAGGCACGCCGCCAGGGTCCCCGTAGTCGAGGGCGTCCGAGGGTACGGTGGCCATGACGTGCCTGACGGCCGCGAGCCAGCGTTCACGCGGGAAGTGGCTCAGGTCGGGAGAGGTGGGGCGATGACCGTAGTACGGCGCGGGGGTGTCCGAGGCGGGCCGGGCCGGCGTCGCCGCACGCTGCCTGGGTGCTGCTCCGGCGGCCGGCACCGGGGTGACCTGGGTGCCGACGCCCACCCTGGAGACCAGGAACCCCTCGGCGACGAGCTGCTCGTACGCCTCCACCACCACGCCCCTGGAGACCTGGAGGTCGGCGGCGAGGTCGCGGGTCGCGGGCAGGCGGGTGCCGGCGGCGAGCCGGCCGCTCCGGATGGCGTCGCGCAACTCGGAGGCGATCTGACCGGCGACCGCGCCTTGACCCCGATCGAGCTGGATGTGGAGGTCGGCCATATTGGTCCTGTCATCCGGCGGGACATTGGACTGTTTCCCCGAACCATTCTGCTCCTAGCATCCCGCCCATGAGACACGGAATCGTCCGCGCGGCCTCCGCCATGTTCCTGCTCGGGACGCTGGCGGGCGTCTCGGGGCTCATCGGCGACTACCCCATCTACGGCGGGCAGGCCGTGCGCTACCTCGCGGCCGCCGTCATCCTGCTCGTCATCACGCGGGTGCTCGGCCTGCGCTTCGTCCGGCTGACGCCGCGCGAGTGCCTGTGCCTGGCCGGGCTCACCCTGCTCGGCCTGGTCATCTTCAACGTCTGCGTGATCGAGTCCACCAACGCGTCGGGGCCCGCGCTGGTCGGCACCATCCTCGGCACCGTGCCGCTCTGGCTCGCGCTGGCAGGCGGGCGGCCCGCGCCCCGCGTGCTCATCGGCGCGTGCGTGGTGGTGGCAGGGGCGACGCTGGCCACCGGCCTCGGCAGCGGCAACCTGCCCGGCCTGCTCTGGGCGCTCGGCGCGCTCGTGGGCGAGATCTGCTTCTCCCTGCTGGCCATCCCCCTGCTGCCGAAGCTGGGCGCGATCAGGGTGTCGGCCTACTCGACGGCGCTCGCGGTGCCCATGCTGGCGTTGGTCGGACTGGCCTACGAAGGGCCGGGCATGGTGCGTACGCCGACCGTGGCGGAAGGACTGGGGCTGGCCTACCTGGCGATCGTCGTGACCGTCGGCGCCTTCTTCCTCTGGTACTCCGCCCTGCCCCGGCTCGGCCCCGGGCTGGCCGGGCTGTTCGCCGGTCTCATCCCGGTCGGCGCGATCGTCACGGGGGCGGTGCTCGGGATCGCCATGCCGACGGCGTACGACCTGCTCGGGGCCGGGCTGGTCATCGCCGGCATCACGCTCGGCCTCACCGCGGGCCGGTCCCGTGCGAGAGCGCAGGCGGCCGTCTCCGAGGCGTGAGGCCCGCGTCACCCGTTAACCTCTTGGGTGACCGAAAGGATGGACATGGGCGAGTTCGACTACACCGACCTGCTGCCGCTGGGAGCCGATGAGACCGAATATCGGCTGATCACCACGGAGGGGGTGCGGAAGGTCGAAGCGGCCGGGCGTACGTTCCTCGAGGTCGAGCCGGAGGCGCTGCGGCTGCTGACCGAGACGGCGATCCACGACATCTCCCACTACCTGCGGGCCTCGCACCTCGCCCAGCTCCGCAAGATCGTCGATGATCCCGAGTCGAGCGGCAACGACCGCTTCGTCGCCCTCGACCTGTTGAAGAACGCCTCCATCTCGGCCGGCGGCGTGCTCCCCATGTGCCAGGACACCGGCACCGCGATCGTCATGGGCAAGCGCGGCCGCCACGTGCTGACCGACGGGCGCGACGCCGAGCACGTCTCGCGCGGCGTCTACGACGCCTACACCCGGCTCCACCTGCGTTACTCCCAGATGGCCCCCTTGACCATGTGGGAGGAGAAGAACACGGGCGACAACCTGCCCGCCCAGATCGAGCTGTACGCCGAGGACCCCCACGGCCATCCCGACGAGTACAAACTGCTGTTCATGGCCAAGGGCGGCGGTTCGGCCAACAAGTCGTTCCTCTACCAGGAGACCAAGGCCGTGCTCAACGAGAAGCGCATGCTGGCCTTCCTGGAGGAGAAGATCCGCTCGCTGGGCACGGCGGCCTGCCCTCCGTACCACCTGGCGATCGTCGTCGGCGGCACCTCCGCCGAATACGCGCTCAAGACCGCCAAGTACGCCAGCGCCCGCTACCTCGACTCGATCCCCACGGAGGGTTCGCCGTCCGGGCACGGTTTCCGGGACCTCGAGATGGAGGCCAAGGTCTTCGAGCTCACCCAGAAGCTGGGCATCGGAGCGCAGTTCGGCGGCAAATACTTCTGCCACGACGTACGCGTCATCCGCCTGCCCCGGCACGGCGCCTCCTGCCCCGTGGCCATCGCCGTGTCCTGCTCCGCCGACCGGCAGGCGCTGGCCAAGATCACGCCGGAGGGCGTGTACCTGGAGCAGTTGGAGACCGACCCGGCGCGGTTCCTGCCGGACACCACGGACGAGCACCTCTCGGACGACGTGGTGCAGGTCGATCTCAACCGCCCCATGCCCGAAGTCCTCGCCCAGCTGACGAAATATCCGGTCAAGACGCGACTCTCCCTCACCGGGCCGCTCGTGGTCGCCCGCGACATCGCCCACGCCAAGATCGCCGAACTGCTCGACAACGGCGGCGAGATGCCCGACTACCTCAAGAACCACGCCGTCTACTACGCCGGGCCCGCCAAGACCCCCGACGGTTACGCCTCCGGTTCGTTCGGACCGACGACGGCCGGGCGCATGGACTCGTACGTCGGGCGTTTCCAGGCGGCGGGCGGGTCGATGGTGATGCTGGCCAAGGGCAACCGGTCCAAGCAGGTCACCGAGGCGTGCAAGCAGCACGGCGGCTTCTACCTCGGCTCCATCGGCGGCCCCGCGGCCAGGCTGGCCCAGGACTGCATCAAGAAGGTCGAGTTGCTCGAATATCCCGAGCTCGGGATGGAAGCCGTGTGGAAGATCGAGGTGGAGGACTTCCCCGCGTTCATCGTCGTGGACGACAAGGGCGAGGACTTCTTCACCGACACGACAGGCCCGGTCCTGTCGATCGGCCGCCGCTGACGGCGGGGGTGACGCCGGCGCGGGGGCCATCACCGGGCGGATGCTCACGGTGGCCGCCGCGGCGGGCGGCCGGGGGGTTGAGGAGCCGGGATCAGGCGCCGGCGGGCGCCCGGCGCCTCGGCTCCGGCCGGAGGTGGGCGGTCACGCGGCCACCGGTGACCGGTGCGGCGCCACGACGGTGCCGTCGGGCAGCAGCAGGCCGGTGTCGTCGAACAGCACGACGCCGTTGCAGAGCAGGCTCCACCCCTGGTCAGGGTGGGAAGCGATCACGTGCGACGCCTCACGGTCGGGCGAGTCGGCACTGGGGCAAACGGGGTGGTGACTGCACATCGCGCACCTCTCAGATAGCGCTCCTGGTCGTGGTTCAGTAGGGCAGCAGGCGCCCCGACGGCGTGCGAAGGTCCAGTCCGGCTCTGGCCGGCTTCTTCGGCCGGCGGCGAACCTGGGTCTGGCGCATCTTCATCACGTCCTTCTGCGATCGGACATCGGTGGAGGACTTCGGCCTGTGCCCCCAGTCTGGCGCTCGGCACCGACATTTCCGGTGGCCCAGGACTTGTCCCTCCCTCATGGCTTTACCATGCCCCCAACCGCTTACGGCACCCTTACAACCCGCTGACGAAGCCCCCTAGGCCCCGGTAAGCGCGCTTGTCGAGCGCCGGAAACGGCCTTCCATTCATCATTGACGCGGCACGGCGGTGAAAGTGTGCCGGCGGACACAAAATGCCCCGCGAGCTGCGTGAACGCGCTCCAGAAAGCCGGGCGGAGACGCGGGCGCGGGCGGCTGACCGCCGCCCGCGCCCGCTGGACCAACCTGACCTCGCACACTGCCGAGGACCTAGGTCGCAAGTCTGATGCAACTGCGAATGAGTTGCAATAGTGTCGTGCCCAGAGATCCAGAAGGAGGACACTCATGGGGGACTACACCCTTCCCGACATGCCCTACGACTACGCCGCGCTCGAGCCCGCCATCACCGGCGAGATCCTGGAGCTGCACCACGCCAAGCACCACGCCGCGTACGTCAAGGGCGCCAACGACACCCTCGAACGCCTCGCGGAGGCCCGTGACACGGCCGAGTTCTCCAACCTCGTGGGCCTGGAGAAGACGTTCGCCTTCAACCTGTCCGGGCACGTCCTGCACTCGATCTTCTGGCAGAACCTGTCACCCGACGGCGGCGACCGCCCGGACGGAGCTCTCAGGGACGCCATCGACCAGCACTTCGGCACGTTCGAGGCGTTCCAGAAGCAGCTCACCGCAGCCACCTCGACGGTGCAGGGGTCCGGCTGGGGCG
Source organism: Nonomuraea longispora (assembly GCF_004348345.1). Classification (GTDB taxonomy): domain Bacteria; phylum Actinomycetota; class Actinomycetes; order Streptosporangiales; family Streptosporangiaceae; genus Nonomuraea; species Nonomuraea longispora. The sequence continues at coordinate 81,649 of NZ_SMJZ01000003.1, read as the reverse complement.
TGCTGGCCTGGGAGCCGACCGGCCGCAGGCTCGTCGTCGAGCAGGTCTACGACCATCACGGCAACGTGGGGATGAACACCACACCGCTGCTCGTGTTCGACGCCTGGGAGCATGCGTACTATCTTCAGTATCGGAACGTGCGACCCGACTACGTCGAGAAACTGTGGGGCCTCATCAACTGGGACGATGTGGCCGCGAGGTTTGCTGACGTGACGAGTCAGGCGAGTTGACTTAACTTCGCAACATTTTATCGGCCACGCCTCTACTGGTCGGTTTACACAAATAGGTAAGCTGCCAGGCATGCGTGCGCCTTCCGGTTACCTACTCGCCGCGCGCTACCGGCTCCTGGAGCCGGTTGGTCGTGGCGGCATGGGCACCGTTTGGCGGGCACATGACGAGCTGCTCGACCGCGACGTGGCGGTCAAGGAAGTACGCCTGCCCACCGTGCTCGACGAGGAGTTGCGCGCCGAGTTGTGCGCCCGCACCGAGCGCGAGGGCAGAGCGACCGCCATGGTCACGCACCCCTCCGTCATCACCGTGTTCGACGTGGTCACCGAGGACGACCGGCCATGGATCGTGATGGAGCTGCTCCGGGCCAGGTCTCTGGAGCAGCTCATCCAGGACCACGGGCCGCTCCCTCCGCGCAGGGCCGCCGAGATCGGCCGGCAGATCCTGGGCGCGCTGCGCGCGGTGCACGCCAAGGGCATCCTGCACCGCGACGTCAAGCCGAGCAACGTGCTCGTGACCGAGGACCGCGCGGTGCTCACCGACTTCGGCCTGGCCGCACTCGAAGGTGACGTTTCCATCACCCAGGCGGGCATCGTGCTGGGGTCCGCCGGTTACATCGCGCCGGAGCGGGTGCTGGGCTCCAAGGCCAGCCCCGCGGGGGATCTGTGGTCCCTCGGAGCCACCCTCTACACCGCCGTCGAAGGCAGGGGCCTGCACGGTCGCCGCACGGCCGCCGCCGCTCTCGCGGCGCTCACGAGCGGCGAGCCCATCCCGATGAGCAAGGCGGGCCCGCTGGCCCCCGTGCTCGACGCGCTGCTGCGGATCGACCCGCAGACCAGGCTCGACTCCGTACGCGCCTCGCTGATGCTGGCCAGGGTGGCCGCGGGAGGCTCGGCGGAGGAGCCGCTGACCCCGCGCAAGCCCAAGTCCGCGCGCCCGATGCCCACCCTCACGCCGCCGTCTTTCACACGCAGGCCCGCGCATCGCGGGCTGCACAGGGCCGAGACCCAGACCGTCACCGTGCCCCCGCCGAGGCAGGAACGTAAAGCCGGTGAGGGGGTGCACAGGAAGCGCGTGGAAGCGCGCCCGTCGCCGTCGGCTTATGCCCGTTTGAAAGCTGCGGTGATAAAGTTGTTCCTTCCTCGGCGGTTCTGGCCAAGAGAACTTCGCAAGCGAGGGTAAAGCACTTCCCAAGCGAGAATCGATATCTTCTTCTCATGCCGGAACAGCAGACACGCCTGCTCGCGGAGCGCTACGAGCTCGTCACCCCGCTCGGCCGGGGCACCATGGGCACCGTGTGGCGCGCACGCGACCGCGCGCTGGGGCGCGAGGTGGCGGTCAAGGAGATCCGCCAGGACCCGGTTCTCACCGAGGAACAACGGACCGAGCTGCGCGAACGCATGGTCCGCGAGGGCCGCATCGCCTCCCGGATCAACCACCCCTCCGTGGCCTCGATCCACGACGTGATCATCCACGACGACAGCCCGTGGATCATCATGGAGCTCATCGAGGCCCGCTCGCTGGAGCAGGTGATCGGCGAGGAGGGTCCGCTGCCGCCCCGGCTCGTGGCGGAGATCGGCGTCGACCTGCTCGGCGCGCTGCGTGCCGCGCACGCCCAGGGCATCACCCACCGAGACGTCAAGCCCGCCAACGTGCTCATCACCGAGAGCGGGCGCGTGGTGCTGACCGACTTCGGCATCGCCAAGGCCGAGGGCGACTCCCGGCTCACGAAAACGGGCATGGTGATCGGCTCCCCCGGCTACACCGCCCCGGAACGTGCCCGGGGCGACTACACCGGTCCCGAATCCGACATCTGGTCGCTCGGGGCCACACTCTACTTCGCGGTCGAGGGGCGGCCGGCCTACGAACGGTCCACCGTCGCCGAGACCCTCGCGGCGCTGCTCACCGAGAGCGCCGACCCGCCCACGCAGGCGGGACAGCTCCGTCCCGTGCTTAACGGGCTGCTGAACAAGGACTACCGGCAGCGTCTCGGCGCTGCCAAGGCGGAGACCCTGCTGCGCATGGTCGCCGACACCCCCACGAGCGAGATGCCGGTGGTCACGGCCGAGGCTCTTATGGCGCAGGAGGCCGCTTTGCCCGATCCGTTCACCGCCCACAAAACCCCCGCCGACCAGGCCTCCGGCCCGGCCGACCAGAATCCCGGCTCCGGCCGGCCCGGACAGGGCGGCGGGGCGCCCGGACGCGCGTCCGGCGGACCGCGAGGGCCGCACGGCCCTGGCGGCCCCGGACAGGGTCCTGGAGGCCCCGGCCAGGGTCCCGGAGGGCAAGGACAGGGTCCCGGGGTGCAGAGGCAGGGGCAGGGCGCTGCGGCGCCGTCCGGGGCGTTCGGCAGCCAGGGGCACGCCGGCCCGGGCGTTCCCGGTCCCAACGCCTTCACCGGATCCGGCGCGGGGCAAGGCGGGCCGCCTCCCCAGGGCGCCTTCGCCGACCCCGCCCAGGGCACACCCCACAACGCCTTCGCCGGCCCCGGCCCTCAGCAAGGGGGACCCGGCCGTGCGCCGGGCGGCACCGGAACGCCAGGGCAGGGCGCGACCAATCCCGTGGGCGGCCGTCCCGGAGCGGGCGGTGGGCCGGGCGGACAGGGGCCCGGAGGACAGGGACCCGGAGGACAGGGACCCGGAGGGCGAGGACCGGGTGCACAGGGGCCCGGCGGTCACGGTGCCAGTGGGCAGGGACCCGGTGGACAAGGAACGCAAGGTCCCGGCGGGCACGGTGCCGGCCAGGGGTCCGGCCCCCACGGGCGCGGCGCACAAGGAACGGGCGCACAAGGGCCTGCAGGCAACGGGCCAGGGCCACAGGGACCCGCTGGACGAGGACCCAGCGGACAGGGGCCCGGTGGACAGGGACCCGGTGGACAGGGGCCCGGTGGACAAGGACCCGGCGGACAGGGACCGGGAGGTGGCGGGCCTGGAGGGCAAGGGCGCGGTGCCGGTGGTCAGGCAACCGGTCCCCACGGGCCCGGCGCACAGGGGCCTGGGCAGGGGCCCGGCGGGCAGGCCGCGGGTGGTCCGGGGGCTGGGCCGCGTACGGCCGGAGGCCCGGTACGGGGATCGAACGCACCCACCGTTCCGCAGAACATCGGCCGCCCGCCCCAGGGTGAGCAGCGGCTCGGCACGCAGGGCACCGCCGGACCACAGGGCGCGTCCGGGACCGCCTCCCCCGAGGCGGGGTTCGACCCGGAGCGGACGATCAGCATCTCGCGCCCCAAAGGCCCCTTCCCCGCGAGTCCCGAGGGGGGCAGACCGCCGCAGGCGCAGGGCGACGAGGGCGCGTTCATGACGACGCGCATCCCGAAGAGCGGGTCACCGGGCCAGCAGGTCTATCCGCCGACGGACCAGGAGCCCGGCTCGCCGCCGCAGCAGCAGCCGGTGCCGCAGAGTGACGGGCTGGGCACCGACCTGTTCGCCATCGCCGGCCAGCCGGAGCAGCGGCCGGATGGCAACCGCAACGGCATGCTGGTGCTCATGGCGGTCGCCGCCGCCGCGGCCGTGGTGATCGCCATCCTGATCGTGGCCCTCATCTCCGGCTGAGCGGGGGCGCTTCCGGGCGAGCCCGGGATCGTGGGTCAGACTGAAGTCATGAGCGAGTTCAGGATCGAACATGACTCGATGGGTGAGGTACGCGTGCCGGCGGGAGCACGGTGGCGCGCGCAGACCCAGCGGGCGGTGGAGAACTTCCCGGTTTCCGGGCGGCCGCTCGAGCCGTCGCACATCGCCGCGCTGGCCCTGGTCAAGGCCGTGGCGGCGGAGGTCAACGGCGAGCTGGGCGTGATCGAGAAGGACATGGCCGAGGCGATCGCGCAGGCCGCCGCCGACGTGGCCGAGAACGAGCACGACGCCCACTTCCCCATCGACGTCTTCCAGACCGGCTCGGGCACCTCGTCCAACATGAACGCCAACGAGGTGATCGCGACGCTGGCCGAGGAGCGGCTGGGCCGGCCCGTGCATCCGAACGACCACGTGAACGCCTCCCAGTCGTCCAATGACGTCTTCCCGACCTCGATCCACGTGGCGGCGGCGACCGAGGTGACCTACCACCTGCTGCCGTCGCTGCGGCACCTGGCGGAGGCGCTGCGGGCGAAGGCGATCGAGTTCGGCGGCGTGGTGAAGTCGGGACGCACGCATCTGATGGACGCGACTCCGGTGACGCTGGGCCAGGAGTTCGGCGGGTACGCCACGCAGATCGAGCACGGCGTCGTACGCGTCATCGCGGCGCTGGAGCACGTGCTCGAACTGCCTCTGGGCGGCACCGCCGTGGGCACCGGCATCAACACACCGTCGGGGTTCGCCCAGGCGGCGATCGAGAAGCTGCGCGAGGCGACCGGCATCCCGTTCGCGGAGGCGCGCGACCATTTCGAGGCCCAGAGCGCGCAGGACTCGATCGTCGAGCTGTCGGGGCAGCTCAAGGTGGTGGCCGTCTCGCTGAACAAGATCGCCAACGATCTCCGCTGGATGGGGTCGGGCCCGCGCGCCGGGCTGGGCGAGGTCAACCTTCCCGATCTGCAGCCGGGCTCGTCCATCATGCCAGGCAAGGTCAACCCGGTGATTCCCGAGGCCACGAACATGGTCGCGGCGCAGGTCATCGGCAACGACGCGGCGATCACGTTCGCGGGCGCGTCGGGGAACTTCGAGCTGAACGTGCAGCTGCCGGTCATCGCCCGCAACGTGCTGGAGTCCGTCAGGCTGCTGGGCAACGTCTCGCGGCTGCTCGCCGACCGCTGCGTGGCCGGCATCACGGCGAACGTGGAGCGCCTGCGCGAGTACGCCGAGTCGTCCCCGTCGATCGTCACCCCGCTGAACCGGTACGTCGGCTACGAGGAGGCCGCCAAGATCGCGAAGCAGGCGCTGGAGGAGCGGAAGACCATCCGCGAGGTCGTCATCGAGCGCGGCCACGTGGCCGACGGCACCCTGACGGAGGAGCAGTTGGACGCCGCGCTCGACGTGCTGTCGATGACCCGTCCCTAGGACGGCCGCGCCTGCTGCGTGGCCTGCGCCCAGCGGGTGAGCAGGGCCGCCGCGGCGCCGGAGTCGACGGCGTCGGCGGCCCGCTTGCGCGCCGCGCCCAGCGCGGCGGTGAGCTCGTGGGCCGGCGGCACCCCCTCCGCGGCCACCACGGCGGCGGCCGCGTTGAGCAGCACGACCTCCCGCACATGGCCCGGCTTCCCCGCGAGCACGGCCCGCGCCACCGCCGCGTTGTGCCGGGCGTCGCCACCGCGCAGGTCGTCGTGGCGAGCCCTGGGGATCGACAGGTCGACGGGGTCGAAGGCGGTCCGCGTCACCCTGCCGCGCCGCACCACCCAGACGGTCGAGGGGCCGCACGTGGTGAGCTCGTCGAGCCCGTCGTCGCCGCGGAAGACGAGGGACGAGCCGCCGCGTTCGGCCAGGACGCCCGCGATGACCGGCGCCATCGACGGGTGGAAGACGCCGACCGCCTGCGCGGCGGGCGGCGCGGGGTTGGTGAGCGGGGCCAGGAAGTTGAAGACCGTCGGCACGCCCAGCTCGCGGCGCGGTCCTGAGGTGCGTTTCAGCGCCGGGTTGAACGCCGGCGCGAAGCAGAACGTGATCCCCACCTCCTCCGCGACGGCGACCGCGGCTCCGGGCGGCAGGTCGACGACGACGCCGAGCTCTTCCAGCACGTCGGCGGCGCCGGACATCGACGAGGCGGCCCTGCCTCCGTGTTTGACCACCTTCGCGCCGGCCGGGGGCGGCCACGACAGCGGCCATGGTGGAAATGTTCACGGTGCCGGCGCCGTCGCCGCCGGTGCCGACGAGGTCGACGGGGTCGCCGGACACCCTGATGGCGGCCGATCGGGCCAGCATGCCGTCGGCCAGCCCCGACACCTCGGCCACGCTCTCGCCCTTGGCCCGCAGCGCGACGGCGAACGCGGCGATCTGCGCGTCCGTGGCCGCGCCCGACATGATCTCGTCCATGGCCCAGGCGGCCTGGCGTGTGGTGAGCGACACACCGTCGAGGAGCAGGGTGAGCAGCTGCGGCCAGCCGGTGCGGGTCGTGATGGTGCTGGTCAAGGTGGGCGTGCCTTTCCGTCAGTGCTCGACGGGGGCGCGTGCCACATGGGGACGGCCGCCTCGTCGAGGCGGCCGTGTGCGTATGCGCTGGAAGGTCCGCCTAGGAGGCGGGCCACCACAGGAACGAATACGCGATCATGCGACCCAAGGTAGCAGACCACGTCATCCACATAAGACGGAACGTTTCTATGTCGCTCCCACATATGCGTCGGCGAGCCACGACCGCCTAGAGTCAGGGGCCATGGCGAAGGAGCTGACGGGGCGGACCGCGCTGGTGACGGGCGCGGGCGGCGGCATCGGAGCGGCCTGCGCGCGGCGACTGGCCGCGGCGGGAGCCAGGGTGCTGGTCGTCGATCTGCGGGCCGAGCCGGCCGCAGAGGTGGCGGACGAGGTCGGCGGCGTGGCCGTCGTGGCCGATCTGAGCGAGCCCGGTTTCGTGGCCGCGCTGCCGGACGAGCCCGTCGACATCGTGGTCAACAACGCGGGCTTCCAGCACGTAGCGCCGGTCGAGGAGTTCCCGCCCGAGGTGTTCTCCTCGATGCTCAGGGTCATGGTGGAGGCGCCGTTCCTCATCGCGCGCAAGGTGCTGCCCGGCATGTACGCCAAGGGCTGGGGCCGGTTCGTGAACATCTCGTCGGTCCACGGGCTGCGCGCCTCCCCGTACAAGTCGGCGTACACCGCGGCCAAGCACGGGCTGGAGGGGTTCTCCAAGGTGGTCGCGCTGGAAGGGGCGCCCCACGGGGTGACCTCGACGTGCGTCTGCCCCGCGTACGTGCGCACCGGGCTGGTCGAGGCGCAGATCGCCGACCAGGCGAGGGTGCACGGCATCGCGCCCGACGAGGTGGTGAGGGGCATCATGCTGGAGCCGGCCGCGATCAAGCGGCTGATCGAGCCCGAGGAGGTGGCCGAGCTGGTCGCCTACCTGTGCGGGCCGGGCGGCGCGTTCGTCACCGGAGTGTCGCTCCCCGTGGACGGCGGCTGGACGGCGCGGTGACCGCCGCCAGGTTCCTCGAACTGCTGGCCAGGGAGGCGTCGGCGGTCGAGTTCGAGGGGCCGATCATCGCGGCGAGGGCCGCCGGCGCCGACCCGGCCGCGATCGAGGAGCTCGAACAGGCCAAGGTCGAGGCGCTCAAGGTGCGCGACCTGCTCAAGCGGCGGGCGAGGCGCGAGGCCGAGCTGTCGGCGCTGTACGACACGGCCGGCGACCTGGCGGCGCTGCGCGACCTCGACGCCGTGCTGGAGGCCATCGTGCACCGGGCCAGGCAGCTGCTGGCCACCGACATCGCGTACATGACGCTGCACGACCCCGAGCGGGGCGACACGTACATGCGGGTCACCGACGGGTCGATCTCGGCGAAGTTCCGGGCGTTGCGGCTGGCCATGGGGGCGGGGCTGGGCGGCCTGGTGGCGCAGACGGCGGTGCCGTACGCGACGGCCGACTATTTCGCCGATGCGAGGTTCCGTCACAAGGACGACATCGACGATGCCGTCACTGAGGAGGGTTTGGTCGCGATCCTGGGCGTGCCGCTGCGGCTGGGCCAGCGGGTGATCGGCGTGCTGATGGCGGCCAACCGCAGCGCGCGGCCGTTCCACCAGGAGGAGGTGTCGCTGCTGGCCAGCCTGGCGGCGCACGCGGCGGTCGCGATCGACAACGCCAGGCTGCTGCAGGAGACGAGGAACGCCCTGGAGGAGCTCTCCCACGCCCACAGAACGGCGAGGGCGCACGGTGACGCCGTGGAGCGGGCCGCGCTGGCGCACGACAGGATGACCTCGCTCGTGTTGCGCGGCGGCGGGATCGAGAACGTCGCGGCGGTGGTGACCGACGTGCTCGGGGGGTCGCTGGCGGTGCTGGACGACCTGGGCAGGGCGCTCACGGGTGACGTCGGGAAGCTGGACCAGGAGGTGTTCGAGGCGGCGCAGGCCTCCAGGGCGCTGGGCCGTACCGTGCGGAGGGGCGACCTGCTGATCGCGTCGGTGGACGTCGGCGGAGAGCAGCTGTGCACGCTGGTCCTGCGCAGCGACGACGCCGACGAGCGCATCCTGGAGCGGGCGGCGCTGGTGTGCGCGCTGCTGCTGCTGTTCCGCAGGAGCGTGGCCGAGGCCGAGGGGCGGGTCAGGGGCGAGCTGCTCGACGACCTGATCGCGCGGCCCGGCTCCCCCGGCCTGGCCGACCGGGCGCGCCGGCTCGGCGTCGATCTGAGCGCGCCGCACGTCGTCGTGGTGGTCAAGCACGCGGGGCAGCGCGAGCGGGCGGCGTTCTGGGCGTCGTCGCAGGCCACGATGTGGCACGGGCTGGCCGCGGGGCGGGGCGAGGAGGTCGTGCTGCTGCTGCCGGGCGACGACGCGGGCGGCAGCGCGCAGCGGGTGGCCGCCGAGCTGAGCGCGTCCCTGCACGGCCCGGCCACGGCGGGCGCGTCCGGGCTGCCCGGCGAGGGAGGGCCTCCGGCCGGGCCGCAGCACGTCGCCAGGGCCTACCTGGAGGCGCGGCGGTGCGCGGAGGCGCTCCTCGCGCTGGGCCGGGCGGGCGAGGGCGCGAGCGCGGCCGAGCTGGGGTTCGTCGGCCTGCTCGTCGGCGACGGCCGCGACGTCCGCGGTTTCGTGCGCGCGACGCTCGGCCCGGTGATCGAGTACGACGCCCGCAGGGGCACCGCGCTCACCGCCACGCTGGCCGCCTACTTCGGCTCGGGCGGGTCGCCGTCGCGTACGGCCGAGGCCATGCACATCCACGTCAACACCGTCACGCAGCGGCTCGACCGGGTCGGCAGGCTGCTCGGCGAGGGCTGGCTGACGCCGGAACGCGCGCTCGAGATCCAGCTCGCGCTGCGTTTGCACCGGCTCGGCCACACATCGGCCCCGCAGACTGTGGACGCCGACGCCATATGAGTGACGCCGGTCACTCCCTGCCGTGACCGGCATGGCCACATCCATCAAGAAGGCCGTCGCCGCGAGCCTTGACCGGCACGCTGCTGGCGTTCCTCACCTACGCCGTCGGGTTCGTCGCCCGCCCGTTCGGCGGCCTCGTCTTCGGCCACTTCGGCGACCGGCTCGGCCGCAAGACCCTGCAGGTCGTCAGCCTGCTGAGGACGGGCACGGCGACCTTCCTGATCGGCTGCCTGCCGACGTACGAGACGCTCGGGCCCGCCGCGGCGCTGCTGCTGACGGGGCTGCCGCTGGTGCAGGGGTTCACGCTCGGCGGTGGGTGGGGCGGCGCGGTGCTGATCGCCTCGGCGATCCACTTCGTCATACGCGGCCCGCGAGACCCGGGGCGGCGACCTGGCCGAGCGCAGGCCGCAGGACAGGCTCACTCCTTGAGGTACCGGTGCCCGCCCGCGCGCGCCAGCCGCACCAGGTGGCGCGCGCCGGGCAGCCGCCGGCCGATCCGGTGCAGCAGGGTGTCGCGGCCCATGGGCGATCTGCGTTCGGGGTCGGCCGCGGCGGCCGGGCGCACCTCGACCCGGCCCCTGCGCATCTCCAGCGCGAACCTGAGCCCGTACTCGCCGTCCGAGGAGCGCAGCGAGGACAGCCAGGTGCCGGGGCCGAAGTGGTCCTCCTCCGGCATGACACGCTTGACCGGCACCTTGGCCACGAGCTGCCCGGCGATCATGCCGGGCACGCCGGCCTCGACCAGCGCGGGTGCGCTCACCTCGCGGGCGCGCCGGCCGCTGCTGCGCAACACCAGCTCCAGCGGTGGCCCTCCGCTCGGCGGCACGTACGGGACCGGCAGCACGACGTACAGGTGGCCGTCGAGGTGCTTGACCGTCACGCCCGGCGACACGAGCGCGATCGACTCGGAGAACGAGCGCGGCTCGACGACCAGGCCCAACTCGCCCTGGTCGGTCCAGCAGGGCACCACGAGCCGCATCCTGGGCCGCTGGGCCAGCACGCCCAGGCAGTTGAGCGGCCCCTTGGCGCAGCCGACGCGGCTCCTGGCCTGGTTGGCGCCGCCGAACATGCGTACGTGCACCTCCCACTGCCCCGGCCTGAGCGGCTCGCCCAGCGCGGCGCTGGTGACGTCGAGCCTGACCTCCCCCTTGATCTGCACGCGGAAGCGGCGGCGGCCGTCCTGGATGCGTTCCACGTGCTGGGTCAGCGGCAGGAAGTGCACGAGCCCCGTGTCGGTGTGGCGGACGTAGACCTCGATGCGTGCCCGCTCGACCGCGTCGGTGACGTCGGTGACGCTCTCCGGCAGGCGCCTGGTGTCGATGGAGCGCGGCGGGATCCAGTGCAGGCGGTCGCCGTCGGTGCGGTACCTGTCGGGTGTGCCGTCGCTGCCGTGGACCTCCACGGTCAGCCCGAGCACGAGGACGTGGGCGTCCCAGCGCACCTCGGTCAGGTCGGAGCGCAGGCCCGCGCGCCTGGTGGAGTTGGCGAGGAGCACGATCTGGTCCAGGCGTCCCGTGCGCACGTACGCGGCCACCACACGCATCTGCACGGGCAGGTGGGCGTCGAGCCGCTCGGGGAACCGCTGGAAGACCAGCTCCTGGACCATCCGGAAGTGCATGCCGCGGTCGACGGACGAGTCGGCGAACCTGCTGGTCAGCAGAGAGCGCAGGACGACGGAGCGCAGCCAGTGGGCGTACATGCGGTCGCGCCGGCGGCCCTCGCCGACGTAGACGTCGATGTCGTCGAGCAGCGCGTTCAGCTCCTTGACGATCGTGCGCGGCTCGTCCTCCGCGACGGGCCGCGGGCCGAGGTGGCAGCAGACGTGCTCGGCCAGCACGGCGATGACCTTGGCGTGCAGGTACGCCCGCATCACGAACGCCTGCTCCCCCATCAGCCCGCCGGGCACGGGGAAACCCAGCTCGTGCTGCTCCAGGAAGGCGCGCCGGTAGAGCTGCTGCGGCACCAGCAGCGTGAGCAGCTTGTCGCGCAGGACGTCGGCACGGGCCGTGCTGCGCCCGAACGCGGTCGTCGGCGGCCCGTAGTCGCGGACGAGCCGGCCGATCAGCACGTCGGCGTCGGTCTCGATCGCCCGGTCGTGCATGCGCTCGATCGCGTCACGTTCGAGGCGGTCGCCCTGGTCGAGGAAGTAGACGTAGTCGCCGGCGGCGGCGGCCAGGCCGACGTTGCGGCCGCGCATCGGCGTGCCCGTGTGCGGCAGGTGCAGCGCGCGCACGTTGGGCCGGGCCGAGGCGATGGTGTCCAGCCGCTCGCCGATGCCGTCGGTCGACCCGTCGTCGACGAAGATCACTTCGTAGTCGTCCGCCGGCATCGTCTGCTCCAGCGCGGAGCGGATGCACGCGTCGGCGGTGTCACCCGGATTGCAGACAACGACGATCACACTGACCTTCACACCCATGCGGCCAGCGTGCGCCGATATACCCGTTCAGGCGCGGCGGCTTGCCGATTGAGGAGGGAAAGTTGACCTGTTAGTACCAGCCCACCGACTGGGAGTGGGCCCACGCGCCGCACGGCGTGCCGTAACGGCCCTTGATGTAGCCGAGGCCCCACTTGATCTGGGTGGCGGCGTTGGTCTGCCAGTCGGCGCCCGCGCTGGCCATCTTGGTGCCGGGCAGCGACTGCGGGATGCCGTACGCGCCGGAGTAGCGGTTCATCGCCCGCTCGTTCCAGCCGCTCTCCTTCTGCCAGAGACGTTCCAGGCAGCCCCACTGGTCGGCGCCCCAGCCCCTGGACGCCAGCATGGACTTGGCCGTGGCCTTGTTGCTGCCTGGGGAGGGGTCGCTGCCGGGCGGGAAGTTCGCCTCGGGGAACCCTTCACCGCCGGGGGCCCGCTCGGGGACGACCCAGTCGAAATCCTTGTCGTTGTCCTTGCCGGAGCGGCCCTTCTTGAGCTGGTCGGCGCGGTAGGCCTGTTCGGCGGCGTTCTTCAGGGCGTCGGTCTCGGGGTCGGGCCCTGACAGGTCGCCGCCGGCCAGCTTGGCGAAGTCGTCGACGGAGAGCGCGGCCTGCTGCGGTCTGTTGGCGTTCTGGACGGCGCGGTAGGCGACGAAGCCGCCGCCGCCGAAGACGATCACCAGGGCGACGGCGGTGATGACGACGCGTTTGGGCGTGACACGCGAACGCCGTCGCGCCGACGAGGGAGGGGATTCCTTCGGAGGGCGCTGTCGGCGACGCTCACTCAACTGCGGACCGGGGCTCACGGTCCCTGAGCTTGCCCTGTCTTGGGGGGTGGTCCGCAACCGAAACGCGGGAATCGCTTGGCGTAAGTTTGGCTGACTGTCGGGTTAGCGTGGCGTTTCCCGATCATTGTGAGTTTCATCACACAGGCGGGAAACCATGTGGCGTCCGTTCGCGACGCCAGGCCTCTCAGGACCGGCCGTCGGCGTTCCAGGACCGGGACGACGGAATGTCACAGTTTGGTGACGGAACTCGGATATTTCAGACATGCAACAATAATGTGCGCGTGGCTGGCATCCTCCTTGTTGAAGACGACCTCTCCGTCCGTACGGCCCTCGAACTGGCGCTGACCCGGCAGGGGCACTCCGTCACGTCCTACGCGACGGGCGAGGAGGCGCTCGACCACATCAGGTCCCGCCGCCCGGAGATCGCGATCCTCGACGTCATGCTCCCCGGGATCGACGGCATCGAAGTGTGCCGCCGCGTACGCAAGCTCGACCAGCTCCCCGTCATCCTGCTCACCGCCCGCGGCGACGACCTCGACGTGGTCGTCGGGCTGGAGGCGGGAGCCGACGACTACGTGGTCAAGCCGGTCGAGCCCAGGGTCCTGGACGCCCGCATCCGCGCCATCCTGCGCCGGGCGGAGTCGGCCGCCTCCGACCGCATCTCCTTCGGCGACCTCGTGATCGACCGGGGCGCGCTCAAGGTCACGCTCGCCGGCAAGGAGATCCACCTGACGCCGACCGAGCTGCGGCTGCTCCTGGAGCTCATCCGGCACCCCGGGCAGGTGCTCAACCGCCGCTATCTGCTGCGCGAGGTGTGGGACCACACGCACATCGCCGACTCGCGACTGGTCGACGCCTGCGTGCAGCGGGTACGCGCGAAGATCGAGCCCAAGCCGGGCGAGCCCGTGTTCATCCACACCGTGCGCGGATTCGGCTACCGGTTCAGTCCTCCGTGATCCCCCTGCCCACCGGCCTGCGCGCCCGCCTGGTCATCACGTTCACGCTCGTGGCCGTGGCCGCCTCACTGCTGGTGGCCACGATCGGCTTCGAGCTGGCCAAGACCGCGCTCGTCACCCGGGCCGAGACCACCGCGCTCGACCAGGTCACCCGGGAGCTCGGCAGCATCACCTTCCCCATCGGCCGGCTCAGGCCGGGCGAGGCCGCCCCCACGGCCAGGGACCTCGGCCGCGTCGCTCACGCGCTCAACGGCCCCGGCCGCAGCGTACTCATCGAGTACGGCGCCCAGATCGCCTCCGAGGGCCCGATGTCCATGAGCGACGTGCCCAACGAGCTCCACGGCCGGGCCAAGCAGAGCGTCGTCACCCAGCGAAAGATCATCCGCGGCGAGCTCTGGCTCATCGTCGGCGCCGAGGTCTACCGGGAGGCCGGCAACAGGATCGAGGCGACGGGCCTGCGGGCGTTCGTCTTCTTCCCGCTGCAGGACGACGAACGCCAGCTCGCCAGGCTCAGAATCACCTTCACCCAGATCGGCGTGGTCGTCGTGCTGATCGCGCTGGTCGTGGCGCTGCTGTCGGCCCGGCAGGTGCTGCTTCCGGTACGGCGGCTGAGCGCGGCCGCGCAGGCGCTCGGCGAAGGACGGCTGGACACGCGGCTGCCCGTGCACGGGCAGGACGAGCTGGCCGAGCTCACCAGCAGATTCAACGACGCGGCCGCGGCGCTGGAGCTGAGCGTGTCGGAGCTGCGCTCGCTCGAGGCCATGTCACGCCGGTTCGTCGCGGACGTCTCCCACGAGCTGCGCACGCCGCTGACCTCGATGACGGCCGTCGCCGACATGCTCTCCGAGGAGGCAGGACGGCTGCCCGAGGCGCCGGCCGAGGCCGTGCGTCTGGTGCTCAGGGAGATCGAGCGCCTGCGCGAGCTGGTCGAGCACCTGATCGAGGTCAGCCGCTTCGACGCGGGCACCGCCACGCTCAACCTCGAACCGGTCAACGTGGCCGAGGCCATCGACGGCTGCCTGGACGTACGCGGGTGGAGCGACCAGGTGATCGTGAAGGCGCCCCAGGGGCTGGCCGTCAACCTGGACCCGGCACGGTTCGACGTGATCGTGGCCAACCTCGTCGGCAACGCGCTCAAGCACGGGGCGCCACCGGTGCTGGTGAGCGCCAGAGCCACGCCGAGCGGCCTGGAGGTGAAGGTGCGCGACCACGGCCAGGGCATCCCCCGGGAGGCGCTGCCGCACGTGTTCGACCGTTTCTTCAAGGCCGGCGGAGGCCGCTCGCGCAGTCAGGGCAGCGGGCTCGGCCTCGCCATCGCCAGGGCCAACGTGCACCTGCACGGCGGCACGATCTCCGTACGCGCCCAGAACCCCGGCACCCTCTTCACCGTCTGGTTGCCCCACGCATGAAAGCCCACCGTCTCCTCACCGTCGCCGTGCTCGTCGCCGCCACGGCCTGCGGCATCTCGCCCACCGACGTCCAGGACCGCGGCAACGCCCCCACCACCAGGATTCCCCCGCCGTCCAAGACGATCTACCTGCTCAAGGACGGCCGGCTCGTCCTGGAGCCCGCCGACGTCGACAACGACACCGTCGGCAGCCTGCTGGGGGCGCTCTTCGACGCGTCGACCAAGCCGCTCGGCGAGCGTGACACGGCGCTGCGCGGCTTCACGTACATCGGGATCAAGGACTCGCTCAACCCGATCCAGCGGGACGAGGTGCAGTTGCCGCGTACCTCGACGCTGACCGTCTACATCAGGGGCGAGGGCACGCTGACCGATCTCGGCAAGGCCCAGATCGTCTGCACCGCCCAACAGGACGCGGCGTTCGAGCAGGTCAGGATCGTCCGCGAGAACGAGGACCGCCCCTCCAGGACGGAGGGGCGGTACACCTGCGGCGAGCTCAAATGATCACAGCGTGATGTCCTCCAGCATCTCCGTGACCAGGGCGGCGATCGGGGAACGCTCGGAACGCGTCAGCGTGACGTGGGCGAACAGCGGGTGGCCCTTGAGCTTCTCCACCACCGCCACCACGCCGTCGTGCCGGCCGACCCGCAGGTTGTCGCGCTGGGCGATGTCGTGGGTGAGCACGACCCGCGAGTTGGCGCCGATGCGGCTCAGCACCGTGAGCAGCACGCCGCGTTCGAGCGACTGGGCCTCGTCCACGATCACGAACGCGTCGTGCAGCGAGCGGCCGCGGATGTGCGTCAGCGGGAGCACCTCCAGCATGCCCCGGTCGAGCACCTCCTCGATCACCTCAGGCGATGTGATCGCGCCCATCGTGTCGTAGACGGCCTGCGCCCACGGGCCCATCTTCTCGCCCTCGGTGCCGGGCAGGTATCCGAGCTCCTGGCCGCCGACGGCGTAGAGGGGGCGGAAAACGACCACCTTGCGGTGCTGGCGGCGCTCCAGGACCGCCTCCAGGCCCGCGCAGAGCGCCAGCGCCGACTTGCCGGTGCCGGCCCGGCCGCCGAGCGAGACGATGCCGATCTCCGGGTCCATCAGGAGTTCGAGCGCGATGCGCTGCTCGGCCGAGCGGCCGTGCAGGCCGAACACCTCGCGGTCGCCGCGGACGAGCTTGACCGACTTGTCCGGCAGCACCCTGCCGAGCGCCGAGCCCTTGGCCGACAGCAGCCGCAGGCCGGTGTGCGTGGGCAGGTCCCTGCTCTCCTCGAAGTCGGCGGTGCCCTGGTCGAAGAGCGTCTCGACGTCTTCGGCCGTCACCTGGAGCTCGGCCATCCCCGTCCAGCCGGACTCGTGGACCAGCTCCGCGCGGTATTCCTCGGCCGACAGGCCGATCGAGGCGGCCTTGACCCGCAGCGGCAGGTCCTTGGACACCAGGACGACGTCGCAGCCCTCGGCGGCCAGCGAGCGGGCCACCGTCAGGATGCGGGTGTCGTTGTCTCCCAGGCGGAAGCCCACGGGCAGGATGGACGGATCGCTGTGATTGAGCTCAACCCTGATCGTGCCATCCCCGGTCGGCATCGGCTCGTCGAGCCTGCCGTACTGGATGCGCAGCTCGTCGAGGTAGCGCAGGGCCTTCCTCGCGAAGTAGCCGAGCTCGGGATGGTGCCGCTTTCCTTCCAGCTCCGTGATGACCACGATCGGAAGGACGACGTCGTGCTCGGCGAAGCGGGTCATCGCCGCAGGATCGGCCAGCAGGACCGAGGTGTCGAGCACGTACGTGCGCTTGGCCGGCTTGGTCGTAGGGTTGCTCGAGGACACTGCCACACGTTCTCCCCCGGGCGCCCATAGGTGCGGGCACCCTGCAGACGAGGCGGGAATCGGACCGGACCCGCGTCCCGACCGTTACGTGCCGTCGGCGCCGGGGTCCGGCCCCCCTCGGCAGTTCACGATGCAAAGGCGGGCCCTCTCCGAAATGTCCGTCCTGTGGCCGGACATTTCCAACGTTACGTCCTGAATACCCAGATGTCGCGTCAGGAACCGTAACGCCGGTGTCTCGCAGCGTAATCGCGCAGCGCTCGAAGGAAGTCGACCCTGCGGAAGTCCGGCCAGTAGGCCTCGTGGAAGTAGAACTCCGAATGGGCGCTCTGCCAGAGCATGAAGCCCGACAAGCGCTGCTCGCCCGAGGTCCGGATGAGGAGGTCCGGGTCGGGCTGGCCGCGAGTGTAAAGATGCTCCGCGATGTGCTCCACATCGAGCACCTCGACGAGGTCCTCGATGCTCGCCCCCTTGCTCGCGTGCTCCTGGAGGAGTGAGCGCACCGCATCGGCAATCTCACGCCTTCCTCCATACCCAACTGCAACGTTCACAATCAGGCCGGGACGGTGCGATGAGACTTCTTTTGCCTCTTTGAGGACATTCGCCGTGTGGTCCGGCAGCAGGTCGAGCGCTCCGACCGGGCTGATCCGCCACCCCTCGCTCACAAGTTCCCGCGTCACGTCCTCGATGATGCGCAGCAGGGGCTCCAGCTCGTCCCTCGGCCGGTTGAGGTTGTCGTTGGACAACATCCAGACGGTGACGACCTCGACCCCGAGCTCCCGGCACCAGCCGAGCAGCTCCGAGATCTTGTCCGCCCCCCTGCGGTGACCGCTGGCCACGTCGCGCATGCCCATGGCCCGCGCCCAGCGGCGGTTACCGTCGATGATGACCCCGACATGCCGGGGGACGCTGTCCTTGGACAGCTTGGCCTCCAGCCGGTGCTCATAGAGCCGGTAGACCAGATTGCGCAGGCCCACGGACGTGCCTCCCAGCGGTGCAATGACCTAACAGGCAATTATCACCGTGATTCGCCCGTGCCCGCCCCCTGGACCGGATTTCTGGTCGTCGGGGAACCTATCGTCGGCTCGGCCTATCGGACGATGTCCCCGGTCACTCCGGCCATCCGTCCGCTCGTGACCGACCCGGATCCCGGGACAGGAGACGCGACCACCAGCGGACCTTCCCGCGCGGGGCGGGCATGCGGCCACGGGCGCGCAACCAGTCGGCGAAGTCGTCGGCGTCCGCGCGGTAGCCGGGCGGCGGCGTGGTGCGGGAACGGGCGTAGGCGGCGTACTCGGAGGCCAGGTCGGGGCCCGCGGCGGCGGCAGCGTCGGGACGGAGCCTCGCCACGATGCCGCGCCGCTTGGCCAGCAGGCTCACCGCCTGCACCCGCATGCGCTCGGGGTCGAAGCCCTCAGGCGGCTCCGCACCCATGACGAGCGCCGCCACGACCCTCCCCTGCGCCTCCGCCAGCCGCCGCCGCACCTCCGCGTCCGGCACCGCTGCCTCGCCGCCAGGGAGGGTCGTGCCGCTCACCGCGGCTCCCCCGCCAAGGACATGGCCGCCCTGATCCTGGACAGCTCGGTCACGAGGACGTCGTCACTCGGGTAGTCCTCGTCCCACTCCAGCAGCACGCCGGGCGGCGTGGCACGGGCGCACAACTCGGTCAGCAGGTCGAGCACCGGCTGCGGCGCGACCTGGGTGTGCGTGTCGTGCCAGATCCCGTCGCGCTCGTAGCCGCCGGCCACGTGGACGTACGCGAGGTGCTCCAGCGGGAGCGCGTCGAGCGCCGCCACGGCCGACAGGCCCAGGTTGACCTGGTTGTTGTAGAGGTTGGCGACGTCGATGAGCAGCCCGACGCCGGTCGCCGCGACCAGCTCCGCGAGGAACTCCGCCTCGGTCAGCTCGTCGTCCGGCCAGCCGAAGATGGCGGCGACGTTCTCCAGGGCCAGCGGCACGGGCAGGGCGTCCTGGGCCCGCCGCACGTTCTCGGTGACCACCCGCAGCGACTCGCGGGTGCGCGGCACGGGCAGCAGGTGCCCGGCCTCGACGCCGCCCCCGCGTACGAACGCCAGATGCTCGCTGACCAGCGGCGCGTCGAGAGCCTGCGCGCAGGCCGCCAGATGGGCGAGCCGGGCGGGCGATGGCGGCTGCGCGTCGCCTACCCCGAGCGACACCCCGTGCGGGATCACCGGCAGGCCGCGTCCGCGCAGCACCCGTAACGACTCGGGCAGCTGGGCCGGCCTGATGTTCTCGGCGACCACTTCGAGGAAGTCGACGCCGTCCATCCGCTCGATGGTCAGGTCGAGCTCGCTCCGCCAGCCGATGCCCACTCCCAGCCCGGCCATGTCAACCTCCTCCTCCGCCACCACCGCCGCAGCCCGATCCGCCGCCGCAGCTCGACGACCCACCACCGGGGTCCATGCCGCCGAAGGAATCGCTGCCGAAGGTGGTGCCGGAGCCGCTGAAGCTGCCGCAGGCGCCGGCGCAGTCACCCCCGGGTACGCCGACGGACAGCTCGTCGCAGAGCAGCCGGTCCCCCGACTCCGTCAGCCCGTACAGCGCGACGGGGATCGCCACGGCCGCGGAGAGCGAGCGCGGATCACGTACGCCCCTCGGATGGTACGCGTGGGCCGACCGCAGCACCTCGCGGCCCTCGCGGGTGACGACGTTGCGCAGCCTGCGCCGCTGCCGGTAGAGCGCGATGAGGCTGGTGACGAGGGCGAACAACGCGAAGAACACCGCCCCCACGTACACCGTCTCCTCACCGGCCACGCCCATGACGGCCAGCACGATCAGCAGCACCAGGTAGCCCGCCGCGCCGGCCACCACGAACCGCAGCCGGTCACAGAGCCGCCGGGCCTTCTCGAACGCCGACTGCGGCACGATCAGCCCCTTGCGCTCCAGCTCGGCGGCGAGCTCGGCGAGCGCGGGATGCGACTCCAGCTCGCGGCGCAGCTCGCTCGCCTGGTAGCCGCCCGGCCGCGCCGCCGTCGCGTCGAGCACCGCCTGCTCAAGCGGCACCGGCGAGGGCGAGGCGCCGTGCACGGCGGTGACCCGCGAGCCCCGCGAGACACGGATGGCCCCGGCCGAGGCGAGCACGGCCAGCGCCGTGTTGAGCGCCCGGCGCGGCCCGCCCGACAGGTAGGCCAGCTCGTAAGGGCCCAACTGGTGGCCGGCTCTGGCGGGTTTGGCCCCGCTGACCCTCACGCGCTCGCGTTCGGCGCGCTGCTCCACCACGCCGACCAGGGCCACGATGGCGATCGAGGCAATGATCAGTACGAAGTCCACGTGCTGCCTCCCCCGCGGTACGGCAAGCCGCCAAGTTAGACGGCGCAGCCGTACCGCACAAGGGGGCGGCGCTCAGCTGAGGCGGTCGAGCAGGGCGTTGTACTCGTCCCACAGCTCCTTCGGCAGGTGGGAGCCGAACGTCTCGAAGTGGGCCGGGATCAGCGCGGCCTCCTCGCGCCACACCTCGCGGTCGACGCTCAGCAGCGTCTGCAGGTCCTCCTCGGACAGGTCGAGGCCCTCGGTGTCGAGGTCGGCGGGCAGCAGGCCGATCGGTGTCGGCACCGCCTTGGCCTCGCCGTTGAGCCGGTCGACGATCCACTTGAGCACGCGGCTGTTCTCGCCGAAGCCGGGCCAGATGAATCTGCCGCCGGCGTTCTTGCGGAACCAGTTGACGTAGTAGATCCGGGGCAGCACGGCACCCTCGCGGCGCCCGATGTCCAGCCAGTGGCCGAAGTAGTCTCCCATGTTGTAGCCGCAGAACGGCAGCATGGCGAACGGGTCGTGGCGCAGCTCGCCGACCTTGCCCTCGGCGGCGGCGGTCTTCTCGGAGGCGACGTTGGCTCCGAGAAAGACGCCGTGCTCCCAGCTCAGCGACTCCGTCACCAGAGGAACGGCGGTGGC
Organism: Nonomuraea longispora; assembly: GCF_004348345.1. Lineage (GTDB taxonomy): Bacteria > Actinomycetota > Actinomycetes > Streptosporangiales > Streptosporangiaceae > Nonomuraea > Nonomuraea longispora. Next base: position 61,203 of record NZ_SMJZ01000003.1, on the reverse strand, counting down.
GCGGCGGCCACCGAACAAGATCGCCGAGATGGGCACGCCCTTGGGGTCCTGCCACTCGGGCGCGATGATCGGGCACTGGGACGCGGGGGTGGTGAAGCGCGCGTTCGGGTGGGCGGCGGGCTCGTCGCTGGCAGGCGTCCACGAGCGGCCCTTCCAGTCGGTCAGGTGAGCGGGGGGCTCCTCGGTAAGCCCCTCCCACCACACGTCGCCGTCGTCGGTGAGCGCGACGTTGGTGAAGATGCTGTTGCCCCAGAGAGTCCTGACCGCGTTGGCGTTGGTCACCTCGCCGGTGCCGGGCGCGACGCCGAAGAAGCCGGCCTCCGGGTTGATGGCGTAGAGGCGGCCGTCCTCGCCGAAGCGCATCCAGGCGATGTCGTCGCCGATGGTCTCGACCTTCCAGCCGGGGATCGTGGGCTGGAGCATGGCGAGGTTGGTCTTGCCGCAGGCGCTCGGGAAGGCGGCGGCGATGTAGCGCGCCTCACCCGAGGGTGGCGTCAGTTTGAGAATGAGCATGTGCTCGGCCAGCCAGCCCTCGTCGCGGGCCATGGCGCTGGCGATGCGCAACGCGTAACACTTCTTGCCGAGCAGGGCGTTGCCGCCGTAGCCGGAGCCGTAGGACCAGATCTCGCGGGTCTCGGGGAAGTGGCTGATGTACTTGGTGGAGCTGCACGGCCACGGCACGTCCTCCTGGCCGGGCTCCAGCGGCGCGCCCACGGAGTGCACGGCCCTGACGAACGAGCCCCGTTCCTCGATGAGCCGCAGCGCCCTGTCGCCCATGCGGGTCATGACGCGCATGGACACGGCGACGTACGCGGAGTCGGTGATCTCGACACCGAGCTGGGAGATCTCCCCGCCCAGCGGGCCCATGCAGAAGGGCACCACGTACATCGTGCGGCCGCGCATGCAGCCCTTGAACAGCTCGCCGAACGTCTCGCGCATCTCGCCGGGCGCAATCCAGTTGTTGGTGGGCCCGGCGTCCTCCTCGCGCTCCGAGCAGATGAACGTGCGGTCCTCGACTCTCGCCACGTCACTCGGGTCGGACTTGGCGTAGAAACTGTTGGGCCTGGCGGCCAGGCGCGTGAACGTCCCCTGCTCGACGAGAAGGTTCGTGAGGCGCGTCCACTCCTCCTCTGACCCGTCGCACCACTCGATCCGGTCGGGCTGGGTCAGAGCAGCGATCTCCTTTACCCACTCGGCCAATTCCCTATTGCTGGTCGGTGCGGGCACTTCCACGGAAACGGACACGACGTCGACTCCTCCACTCTCTCAGGGCCCAGTCATCATTAACGACGAAGCGGTCGGAAAGCCAATTGGCATAGACCTGTCGGCGCGGCCGTCGTCGCAGGCAGCGCCCCTGGCGATTGGGGGAGCCTACCCAACGGGAACGGATTCAAAAGAAGCAATTCCCGGCAGTGGTCCAGTCCAATTCGGCTGGTCTAAACCAATTCCCGCAGTGGTTTAGTCCATTGCTCCGGCCGTTTCCGCTGGGTGGTCTAGGAATTTACGTCGGGCCCTTCGGAGCGAACTCGGTCGACGTGCTGGAGCGCCTCCCTCAGATCGCCGAGCCACGTGTCGGCGTTCTTGCCGACCAGGCGTACGCACCAGGCGAGCGCGTCGCTGCGACTCCTGGCCACGCCCGCGGCCACCAGCGTGTCGAGCACGCGGCGCTCCGACTGGCGCAGCCGGGTCATCACGGGCACGGAGAGTGTGGTGAACATCACAGTATCGCCGCCGCAGACAACGCCCCAGGAGACCTTCTGGCGGAACTTGCGCTCGGCCTCCTTGGCGATCTCGATCCGGCGCTCGCGCGTCTCCTCCCTGAAGCGGCGGGCCAGCCCGTCGATCAAGGCGGACCGCTCGGCCTCGGGAACGTCGGCCGGCGGCTCGGGCAGCCGGCCGAGCACCGCGATCTCCTCGCGGTCCCTGACGATCTCGGGCGCGCCGGTGAACCAGTCACCGGGCAGCCGCCCCGCGAACCAGCCGTGGATCTGTGCCGTCACATCATCATCGCTAGCCATGTAATCATCATTACACCGTTGTTCGGAAGATCGCACCCATGGGTACGGAGCACTGCGCGCGAAGGAAAGGCCTAGCGGACCTTGGATGCGGCCACGGGGCTGACCCGGACCACCCCGGCGAGGTTACGCCTGTTCACCGGGACGATCTTGACCACGTCGCCCGTGCGGGGCGCGTGCAGCATCTTGCCGTCGCCCCAATAGATCGCCACGTGGGAGATGTAGGCGGGGTTGGTCGGGTCGTTGCGCCAGAAGAGCAGGTCGCCGGGGTGCGCCTGCGACAACGGCACCTGCGGCCCTGTCACCCACTGCTGGTGGGTCACCCGGGGCATCCGCACGCCCGCCTGGGCGAAGGCCCACTGGACCAGGCCGGAGCAGTCGAAGGTGTCAGGACCTTCGGCACCCCACACGTAGGGCCTGCCGATCTTGGACACCGCCGCCTTCAGCGCCGCCGTGAGCTGCTCACCCGTCATGAACGAGCCGGCCGGCCAGTTCTGCCTGACCTTCTGCGGCGGCGGCAGGACCGGGTTCACCATGACCGCCTGCGCGCCCTTGGGCAGGCTGGCGAGGATCTTGTCTCGCAGCTTGGCCGAGTTGGTCTTGGGGGCACTGACGATGAGCGCGTTGTCGCGCGGCAGCCCGAGCGTACGGCCGACGTCCTTGGACACGACCGCGTCGACGGCGCCGAAGCCGGTGGTGGCGTAGGCGCCGATGCGCAGCGGCCCCGCCGGACCCGCCACCCGCCGGTGCAGGGAGAGCCCGCCGTCGTTGCCCAGCACGAACGACACCGCCACGTCACCGGCCGCGACGTTCTGCCACAGCGGGTCGGAGGCGGCGGTCACCTTGGGGGTGAAGGAACGGAAAGTGGACGGGTCGACCGCGAGCGTCTGCACCCGCTTGCCGTCGAGCGTGATGGAGGCCGCGTCGGCCAGCTCCAGCGCCCGCACGCCGCGTACCTTCGCCACCTTCTCTAACTGCTTCTGCGTGAACGGCTTGCGAGAGAGCACGAATAGGTTGGGCTTGTGCAGCTTGCTCAGCGGCGTCACCGGCCGGACCGTGTCGGTCGGCTGCTGCCGCTGCGGCTCGCTGCGCTGGGGCCGCTGCTGGGCCATGAGCGACTGCTCCGGCTCGGCCGCCCGCACGCCGCCGGGATCGTTCTGCGGCGGCTGCACGAGCAGCAGCACGTCGGCGGTCAGCACCGCGACCAGCGTCACCACGATGAACGGCACCAGTTTGTACGTGTCACGCCGCTTGCGCGACCTGACGAGAAAGCTCAGGTCCTGCCGAATTCCGGTGGAAGGCGAAAACGCCGCCGGGCCAACGGGGGCCCGGCGGTTGTCGTCCATGGGAGTCAGTTGCCGATGTACGGCACAGCCTCGAGGATCTCGACGGTGTTCTGGCGCCCGTTGGGCAGGGCGTAGGTCGCCTTCTCACCGATCTTCTTGCCGTTGATCGCCGCCCCGAGCGGGGACTTCGGCGAGTAGACGTCGATCGGCGCTCCGCTCTCCTCGCGGGAGGCGAGCAGGAAGGTCACCTCGTCGTCGTCACCCACGAACCTGATGGTGACGGTCATGCCGGGGCCCACCACGCCCTCGGCCTTGGGAGCCTCTCCGACCTGGGCGTTGTCGAGGATCTGACGGAGATGGAAGATGCGGGCCTCCATCTTGCCCTGCTCGTCCTTGGCGGCGTGGTAGCCGCCGTTCTCGCGCAGGTCACCCTCTTCCCGGGCGGCCTCGATCTTCTTGGCGATGTCGACGCGCCCGGGGCCCGAGAGATACTCGTACTCCGCCTTCAGGCGGTCGTACGCCTCCTGCGTCAGCCATGTGACGTTCTCATCGCGAGAGTCGGCCACGGGTTCTCCTTGCTTGCCTAGGGGGCCCTGAGGTCACTTGAGGTTACGTACGGTTGAATTGCGAAAGGCTAACAAGTCAGTCGCTCCAACGCTTCCCCAAATGTCTCACTATACGAGATTGCAGTACTGGATGTGGACGGAAGTGGCCCGACCACTGGTGCCGAGGCTCTCCTTGAGCTGCTTACTACCCTCACCAGCCGGGATTCTTACTTCCTTGCTGCCGACTTCCCCGTGATTGACATCCAGCGCCCGCAGGCGGCAGACAGCCACTCTATCGTCTGGCTTGTACACCTCAAAGGTGATCTCCGCGCGGGTCGGGCTCTCCACGTTGAACGTCACGACCTGCGACGGCGCGTCCGAGCCGCCCGCCGTCATCGACCACATCACGTAGCCCCAGCCACCGGCGATGATGGCCACCAGCACGCCGATCACGAGGTGCACGACGAGTCTGCCCCTTCGCCGTGGACGATCGGGGAAGTCGTCGGGTGTGCCGAGAACGGGCCCGTTCTCGACATCTCTGGTGGCCATGGCGGAATCTCCCTGCACTCCCTCGGCGTTATCCGAGACAATTGTCGCCCGCGAGGGGAGTGCCCTCGCGACCGCCCAGCTGAAACTAACCTCTCTGGGCGACTGACCGGTCCTTGAGGAGATCTCGCCCGTGAGTGCACCGTTGAGGTTGATGGCCGTCCACGCCCACCCAGATGACGAGTCGAGCAAGGGCGCCGCCACGATGGCGCGCTATGTGCGCGAAGGCGCTGACGTGCTGGTCTGCACGCTGACCGGGGGTGAACGCGGATCCGTGCTCAACCCCAAGATGGACCGCCCCGAGATCGTGGCCAACATCGGGGAGGTGCGCAGGGCCGAGATGGCGCGGGCGCGCGAGATCCTCGGCGTGGAGCAGCGTTTCATGGGCTTCGTCGACTCCGGCCTGCCGGAGAGCGAGGAGGAGGAGCTGCCCGAGGGCTGCTTCGCCGTGCAGAAACTTGAGGACGCCGCCGCGCCGCTCGTGGCGGCGGTGCGCGACTTCAGGCCGCACGTGATCATCACGTACGACGACGACGGCGGCTACCCCCACCCCGACCACGTCATGACCAACAGGGTCTCCGTCGAGGCGTTCGAGGCGGCCGGCGATCCCGACCGCTATCCCGGGACCGGCGACCCGTGGCAGCCGCTGAAGCTCTACTACCAGATGGGGTTCACCAAGGAACGTTTCGAGGCGCTGCACGAGGCGATGAACGAACGCGGCCTCGGCTCCCCCTACGCCGACTGGATCTCCCGCTGGGAGGACCGCCCCGCCAAGTGGCCGGTGACCACGCGCGTCCCGTGCGGCGACTACTTCCAGGTCCGCGACGAGGCCCTGCTGGCGCACGCCACCCAGGTCGACCCCGACGGCTTCTGGTTCGTCTGCCCGCGCGAGCTGCAGCAGGAGGTCTGGCCGACCGAGGACTACCACCTGGCGCGCTCGCTGGTCGACACCGGGCTTCCGGAGGACGACCTGTTCGCGGGCATCCACGCCGACGACGTCTCCCCCGCCTGCCACTGACCCGAGCATGGGGCGCCGGTGGCAGACTGGGATGCGTGACCGTACTAGCAGCGGGTGATGTGAGCCCGGGTGTGCTCGGCTTCGTCGTCGTGGCCGCCATCGGGCTGGCGCTCTATTTCCTCGTCAAGTCGATGAACAAGCAGATGACGAAGATCGAAGTGCCGCGCGAGGCCGAGCTGACCGACAAGAAGGCCGAATAGATGCCGGCGGACGTGGTCGACAACTCGGCGAAGAGCCGCTTCGAGATCCTCGTGGACGGGCAGGTCGCCGGGTTCGCCGACTACCGCCTGCTGCCCACGAAGATCGTGTTCACGCACACCGAGGTGGCACCGGAGTTCGAGGGGCAGGGGCTGGCCGGCGAGCTGGTCGGTCACGCGCTGCAGATGAGCGCCGACACCGGCCTGCGTGTCGTGCCCCTCTGCTCCTACGTGGCGAGATACATCGAGCGCCACCCCGAGTTCCAGGACATCACCGACGCCCGCTGAGCCTCACTCGGCGGGCGACCAGGCGCGTTCGAGCGCCTTCGGCAGCCCCCACCAGCCCAGCGGGGTGAGCACGTCGTCCTTGTCGACGATGCCGAGATAGCCCCACAGGCTCACCACGGGAGCGAACAGTCCCTCGGTGGCGCCGAGGTCGTCGCCGTCCTGCTCGTCGACGTCGATGTCCTCGGACTCGGCGATGAGCCGCGCCATCCGCTCGGGCGAGGCCAGCACCCCCGGCCCGAGCCTGGCCAGCGCCGCCACCCCGGCCAGCCAGTCGGCGCACTGGATGGCGTGCAGATGGGCCAGCGTCGCGTCCTCCATGCCGATCTCCCTGTCGAGATCGGCGAACTCCTCCAGCAGGTCGCCGTTCTCCAGCAGGTCGGAGACAGGGCTCACGACGCCCGCCGCCACGGTCAGCCACAGGTCCAGGTCGTCGTCGGGCATCGGCCGGTCCTCGAACCCGGCACAGGCCCGCAGCACGTTGGCGGGATAGCCCGGCAGGGCGAGCAGCGCGCGCAGGCGTACGGCGGCCGTGTCCAGCTCGTCGGCGGGCAGGTCGGGCTGCTTGGGCAGGCCCGCGACGATGCGCCGCAGCTCCGACAGCGCGAAGGCCTCCTCCTCGTCCCAGGCCGAGAACAGCTCCTCGTCCTGCTCGTCGCTGACGGCGAAGCCGGGCACCCGGCCGTCGGGCAGTGGCGTGCTCAGCCAGTGTTCCTGCAGCTCCTCATAGGCCCTGCGGGCCCCCGGGTCGCCCGCGGCCAGCGCGTCGGGGTCGATCTCCCCCGCCGCGACCCGCTCCTCCAGGAACGCCACCAGGCGGGCGAACATCTCGGTCGCCACGGGCCCGCGCTCGTTCTCCTCCGGCCAGACGAAATAGCTGGGCGTCATGAGGATCGGCTCGGTGCCGGTCGACTCGATCCAGCGTTGGACGTCGCCCACGGTCGCCACGCCGGACTCGATCGATCGCAGGGTCTCCTTGGCCGACTCCCAGAACGGGCGGGAGAGGGGGTTTCCCGCCGACATCATCGCGCGCCGCAGGTCGGGCAGCGCCACCAGCGCCACCCCGGAAGGCACGGCGAGCAGCGCCCGCGCCACGTCTCTGCGTGTGAGCGCGGTCACCGGGCGGCCCGCTTGCGTGCAGACGAAGTCCATGTCCACCATCCGTAACCTACGCCGTCACCGCCGCGCCAGTCAGCCAGGGGCGGCCGAGGGGCCCTGTCATGATCCTTTTTCTCCGCGGCGTCTAGGGTGGGGAGTTGGAGGTCGTGATGAACCGCTTGAAAGACGCGACGAGCCCCTACCTGCTGCAGCACGCGGACAACCCCGTCGACTGGCATCCGTGGGGCGAGGAGGCGTTCGCGGAGGCCAGGCGGCGCGACGTGCCGCTGCTCATCAGCGTGGGCTATTCGGCGTGCCACTGGTGTCACGTCATGGCCCACGAAAGCTTCGAGGACACCGCCACCGCGCAACTGATGAACGAGCACTTCGTCAACATCAAGGTGGACCGCGAGGAGCGGCCCGACGTCGACGCCGTCTACATGGGCGCCACGCAGGCCATGACGCACCAGGGCGGCTGGCCGATGACGGTGTTCGCGACGCCGGACGGGCACCCGTTCTACTGCGGCACCTACTTCCCGCGCCACCAGTTCCAGCGCCTGCTCACTGAGGTGCACAAGGTGTGGACCGGCGACAAGGAGACCGTGCTGCGGCAGGGCGCGAAGGTGGTCGAGGCGCTCAACTCGCAGACCACGCTGCCCAGCGGGCCGCTGCCGGGCGCCGACACGCTCGACCGCGCGATCGCCAACCTGCGGGAGAGCTTCGACGCCGCCAACGGCGGGTTCGGCGGGGCGCCCAAGTTCCCGCCGTCCATGGTGCTGGAGTTCCTGCTGCGCTCGGGCGAGCGCGAGATGAGCGGGAAGACCCTGGAGGCCATGGCCCGCGGCGGCATGTACGACCAGCTCGGCGGCGGCTTCGCCCGCTACAGCGTCGACCCTGAATGGGTCGTCCCCCACTTCGAGAAGATGCTCTACGACAACGCCCTGCTGCTGCGCGTCTACACCCACTGGTGGAAGGCGGGCGGCGGCGAACTGGCCAGACGGGTCGCGCTGGAGACCGCCGGCTGGCTGCTGCGCGAGATGCGCACGCCCGAAGGCGGGTTCGCCTCGGCGCTCGACGCCGACAGCGAGGGCGTGGAGGGCAAGTTCTACGTCTGGACCCCCGAGGAGCTGGGCGCCGTGCTCGGCGACGACGACGGCCGGTGGGCCGCCGGGCTGTTCGAGGTGACCGGCACGTTCGAGCACGGCACATCCGTGCTGCAGCTGCCGCGCGACCCCGACGACCCCGGCCGCTACGCGAGCGTGCGCGGACGGCTGCTGGCCGCCAGGGAGCAGCGCGTGCGCCCCGGCCGCGACGACAAGGTCGTGGCCTCGTGGAACGGCCTGGCCATCGCCGCGCTGGCGGAGACGGGCGTGGTGTTCGAGCGGCCCGAGCTGGTCGCGGCCGCCACCGACGCGGCCGAGCTGCTCGCCGGCGTCCACCTGACGGACGGCAGGCTGCTGCGCACATCCCGCGACGGCCGCGCCGGCGCCAACGACGGGGTGCTCGAGGACTACGCCGACCTGGCGGAAGGACTGATCACGCTGTACGGCGTCACCGGCGAGGCCAGGTGGCTGCGGCTCGCGGGCACGCTGCTCGACACCGTGCTCGACGGCTTCGCCGACGGCTCCGGCGGCTTCTACGACACGGCCGACGACGCCGAGCGCCTGTTCCAGCGCCCCCAGGACCCGACCGACAACGCCACCCCCTCAGGCCAGTACGCCGCCGCCGGCGCGCTGCTCTCCTACGGCGCGCTGACCGGCTCCACCCGCCACCGGGAGGCCGCGCACGCCGCGCTCGGCACCGTGTCGGTGCTGGCGGGCCAGCACGCCCGGTTCGCCGGCTGGGGGCTGGCCGTGGCGCGCGCGGCGCTCGACGGGCCCGTCGAGGTGGCCGTCGTCGGGCCGCCCGACGACCCGCGCACGGCCGCGCTGCACCGCGCGGCGCTGCTCGCCGACGTGCCCGGCGTGGTGGTGGCGCTCGGGTCCGGCGACGGCGATCGCGGCACCGGCGACCCGCTCGTGCCGCGGCGGGCGTACCCGGCGCTGCTGGAGGGGCGCGAGCCGGTCGGTGAGGCGCCCGCGGCCTACGTGTGCCGGGGCTTCACCTGCCGGATGCCCGTCACCACGGTCGACGCCCTGGAGGCCGAGCTCACCGCCTGACGCCGTCGCGAGGTCAGTCGGCGGGTGCGCGGCCGGTGCGGTCGTCGCCGCGGGCGCCCCGGTCGGCGGGGGCGTCGTCCTGCCGTGACGACGGCTGCTCGGGGAGCAGCGCCGGCAGGTCGGACGGCTCGTCCTGCCGGCGTTCCTGACGTTCGTCGTCGGACTCCCCCGTGGCGGACGGGTCGTCGGTGAGCGGCGGCGCGGTGATCTCCGGCTCGGGCGTGCCCCCGTCGTCGGGGCTGACCGGAGGCGTCGCCTCCTGCTCGGGCACACCGTCCTCGGTGGGCGCGGAATACTCGTAGTCGTAGCCGAGGTCGGACGGCTCCGGGAACTCCTCGACCGGCTTGCCCTCCATCGCCTCGGTCATGAACGCCCGCCAGATCTGCGCCGGCAGCTGGCCGCCGAACTGTGTGCCGTAGCCGGGGATGGTGACGGTGGCGTTGTCGTCGCGGAACATGTTGACGGCCACCGCGAGCTGCGGGGTGAAGCCGTTGAACCAGACCGACTTCGACTTGTCCGTGGTGCCCGTCTTGCCGGCCACCGGACGGTCGTAGAGCCTGGCCGCCGCGCCGGTGCCGTATTTCACGACCTGCTGCATCGCGTACGTGGTGTCGGCGGCGGCCTGCTCGCCGACCACCCGCGTGGACGCCGGCTCGACGGCCTCCACGCGGCCCTCGGCGTCGGTGACGGACCTGACCACGTGGGCCTCCATGTGCACGCCCTCGTTGGCGAACGTGGCGAACCCGGAGGCGTTCTGGACGGCGCTGACGGAGGCCACGCCGAGCGGGAACGACGCGGCGCTCTTGTGCCGGTCGAGCTGGGAGGCGGGGATGCCGGCCGCCTCGGCGACCTTGGCGACCTTGTCCAGGCCCACCTTCTGGCCGAGGTCGACGAACGCCGTGTTGACGGAGTTCTGGGTGGCGCTGATCAGGTTGATCTGCCCGTACGAGCGCCCGCTGTCGTTGGGGATGGGCTTGGACGCCGACGCGACCTGCAGGGGCGAGTTGCCGTCGACCCGGGTGGACAGGTCGAAGCCGTTGTCGAGGGCGGCGGCCAGGGTGTAGGGCTTGAACGTCGAGCCGGCCATGACCTTGGCCGAGAACGCGCTGTCGTAGTAGGCCGACTGGGAGGGCCTGCCGCCGTAGAAGGCGACGACTTCGCCCGTCCCGGGGTCGACGGCCGCCAGCCCGGTGCGCACCTTCTTCGGCGTGGCGTCGGGCAGCGTGTCGGTGACGGCCCGCTTGGCCGCCTGCATGAGCTTCTTGTCGAACGTAGAGACGATCTTGAGCCCGCCGGAGTTGATGTCCTCGTCGCTGTAGCCGCGCCGGTTGAGCTCGGCGGTGACCTGTTCGAGCATGTACTGGGCCTGGCCCTTGAGCTCGAACGGCTTCTTCGGGGTGCGGAGGTCGGGGTAGCGTTCGGCGGCGGCCTGCTGGGGGGTGAGCGCGCCGGTCTGTCCCATGGCGTCGATCACCGACTTCCAGCGGGCCCTGGCGGCGACGAGGTCGGAGCCCTTGGGGTCGGCGAAGCGGCTGGGCTGCTGGATGACGGAGGCGAGGTAGGCGCCCTCGGCCACGCTCAGCTCGCTGACGTCCTTGCCGAAGTAGGCCTGGGCGGCCGACTGGACGCCGTTGGCGCCCCTGCCGAAGTAGATCGTGTTGAGGTACTGCTCCAGCACCCAGTCCTTCGGCTTGGACTGGTCGACCTTCATCGCGATGAGGATCTCCTTGAACTTGCGGGTGAAGGAACGTTCCTGGCTGAGCCCGCTGTAGTAGTTGCGCACGAGCTGCTGGGTGATCGTCGAGCCGCCCTGGAGCTGCTGCCCGGTGAGGGTCGACCAGACGGCCCTGGCGGTGCCCTTGGCCGAGACGCCGGCGTCTTCGTAGAACGAGCGGTTCTCGGCGGCGATGACCGCGTCGCGCACGTGTTTGGGCACCTGCGCCAGCTCGACCTTCTTGCGGTCGACACCCTGACGGGCGAGCACGGTCCTGCCGTCGCGGTAATAGATCACCGAGCCCTGTGCGGTGGCCTGTTTCTGGGCGCTGTCGGGAATTGGCGTCATCGCCCACGCAATCGCGAAAAGCCCGACAAATACGAGGATCGCTGCGCCGAAAGAAATGGCTACCAGTCGGAGAATCCGCCGTTTTCGCATCCTGTTTCCACCACCGCTCCGCACCCTCGACCCCCTCGATCATGCGCCGCCCGACCCCCGTAAGCAGGGCGAATGCCAAGGTTAAACGATCGATGACGATGCCTCGTCCCTCAGCGATAGTACGGCTAGCGCACCCCATGCCGCGGAACATCGGCGACCAATGGCAACACTCGGTAGGGAACCGGGGTGTCAAGGGCGATGATCGAATTAGTTCTCAGCACACCGTGCACATCGACGATTTGATCGATGACGCGCTGCAGATCGGCATTGGTCCGCGCGACCACGCGGCAGAGCAGATCGCTGTCGCCCGTGATCGTGTGCACCTCCAGAACCTCCGGGATGCGGGCCAGCCGGTCGGCCACGGGGTCGTGCCCGGCGATCTGCCTGATCTCCATGGTGACGAACGCCGTCACGTCATATCCCAGCGCCGCCGGGGAGACGTCGGGCCCGAACCCGGTCACCACGCCGCGGGCGACGAGCCGGTCCAGCCGGGCCTGGACCGTGCCACGGGCCACGCCGAGCCGTCGCGAGCATTCGAGCACGCCCAGCCTTGGCTCGGCCGTCAGGAGGGCGATCAGCCGGGCGTCCAGATCATCGATCGTCATACTGTACAGATTTACCGGATTTTGCCAGGGGAAGCTAGACAGATTGTTCACTTGATAAGGCAACCCTTGCGCAACTCGTCCAGGAATATCGAGAGTTGGAGCTATGAATGATGTCTTTCCGGTCAACGGCATGGACGCCGTGGTGTTCGCCGTCGGCAACGCCAAGCAGGCGGCCCACTACTACTCGACCGCGTTCGGCATGAAGCTGGTGGCCTACCGGGGGCCGGAGAACGGCAGCCCCGACGTGGCCGCGTACGTGCTGACCTCGGGCAGCGCCACGTTCGAGTTCCGCGCCTCCATCAGGCCGGGCACCGACATGGCGCGGCACGTCGCCGAACACGGCGACGGGGTGATCGACCTGGCCATCCAGGTGCCCGACGTGGAGGCGGCCTACGCCCACGCGGTCGCCAACGGTGCCAAGGGGCTGGCGGAGCCGTACACGTTGGAGGACGAGCGCGGCAAGGTGCAGCTCGCCGCCGTCGCCACTTACGGCGAGACGCGGCACACGCTGGTCGACAGGGTCAACTACGCAGGTTCCTACCTGCCCGGATACGCCCCGGCCGAGGCGCTGGTGGCGCCGCCCGCGACCAAGGGCGGACGGTTGTTCCAGGCCGTCGACCACTGCGTCGGCAACGTCGAGCTGGGCAAGATGGACGAGTGGGTGGAGTTCTACCGCAAGGTCATGGGCTTCACGAACATGGCGGAGTTCATCGGCGACGACATCGCCACCGAGTACTCGGCGCTCATGTCCAAGGTCGTCGCCGACGGCACGCGGAAGGTCAAGTTCCCGCTGAACGAGCCGGCCGTCAGTCGCAGGAAGTCGCAGATCGACGAATATCTGGAGTTCTACCGCGGCCCCGGCGTGCAGCACATCGCGCTGGCCACCAACGACATCCTCACGACGGTCGACCACATGCGGGCCGGCGGCGTGCAGTTCCTCGACACGCCCGCCTCCTACTACGAAGACCCCGAGCTGCGGGCGCGCATCGGCGAGGTGCGGGCGCCGGTCGAGGAGCTGAAGAAGCGCGGCATCCTCGTCGACCGCGACGAGGACGGCTACCTGCTGCAGATCTTCACCAAGCCCGTGCAGGACCGGCCCACGGTCTTCTTCGAGCTCATCGAGCGGCACGGCTCGCTCGGATTCGGCAAGGGCAACTTCAAGGCGCTCTTCGAGGCCATCGAGCGCGAACAGGAACGCAGGGGCAACCTTTAGTTTGTCCCGACCCGGTGGTGGCCATCAGCACTGCATGGGATCGCCACCACCGGGGCTGGCGGGACGGTGGCGGCGGTTGTTCGCCGGCCTGCTCGACTGGCTCATCGTCAACGTCGTCACCGCCCCCTTCACCTGGACGAGCTGGGAATATGCCTGGAACGGCGCAGGCTGGGACCGCTATCCGGTGGAGCACACCTTCGCGGCCGGACTCGTCGCGTTTCTCTACTTCTGGCTCCTGCACGCCTTCTGGAATGGTCAGACCCTGGGCAAGAAGGCGTTCGGCATCCGGGTCGTCCAGGAGAACGGGGCCAGGATAGGCGTGGGACAGGCCGCTGTCAGGCAGGCCGTGATGAGCGCGCTCGCCTGGGTCTGCTGCGTCGGCCTCCTCATCGACCTCGCTTGGATCCTCTTCGACCCCCGGAAGCAGGCCGTCCACGACAAGGTCGCGAGGACGGTCGTCGTCATGGCCTGACTCACCGTAGGATTCTGGTCACAATGCGAAGGGGGCTCGTTCGCCCATGCGACACAACAGGCGCGCGATCGCGCTGCTGGCGGCGTTCGCCAGCCTCCTGGCCTGCTCGCCCTCGGACGCGCCGGCCGCGGCCGCGCACCGGCCGGGCGCGGCCGGCATCGGCGACACCGACTTCCCCCACGACGGCAACGGCGGCTACGACGTCAGCCACTACGACCTCGCCGTCGACTACACCCCGGCGACCAGGCGGCTGGACGGCGTGGCCACCATCAAGGCCGGCGCCACCCAGGGGTTGTCCAGCTTCAACCTCGACCTGGTCGGGCTCCACGTGCGCCAGGTCTCGGTCAACGGCTCCCCCGCCACGTTCACCCACCAGGGCGGCGAGCTGACCGTGCGGCCGGCCGAGCCGATCGACGAGCGCGCCGCGTTCACCGTCCGGGTCCACTACTCCGGCCGGCCCCAACCGGCCACGAGCACCACCAACCTCGGCACGTTCGGCTTCATCCCGACCGCCGACGGCGCGTTCGTCGCCTCCGAGCCCAACGGCTCCAAGACCTGGTTCCCCAGCAACGACCACCCCTCCGACAAGGCCACGTTCGCCTTCACGATCACCGTGCCCGCCGGGGTTACCGCGCTGGCCAACGGCGAGCTCACCGGCGAGCCCACGACCTCTGACGGCCGGACCACCTACCGCTGGAGCGAGCGCCATCCGATGGCGACCTACCTCGCGACCGCCACGATGGGCAAGTTCGAGCTGCGCAAGGGCAGCACGGCCGGGGGCGTGCCCAACCTCGCCGCCGCCGACCCCCGGTTCGCCTCCTCGCTCGACAAGCTCTACAGGACCTCCGGCAAGATCACCGACTACTGGGCGACCGTCTTCGGCCCCTACCCGTTCGGCTCGACCGGCGGCGTGGTCGACGACTACGCCGCCGGCTACGCTCTGGAGAACCAGACCAAGCCGCTCTACGGCGGCTTCGAGCCCGACGAGGGCATCATCGCGCACGAGCTGGCGCACCAGTGGTTCGGCAACAGCCTGACGATCCGCCGCTGGAAGGACCTCTGGCTCAACGAGGGTTTCGCCACCTACGCCGAGTGGCTGTGGTCCGAGCACAAAGGCGCGAAGACCGCCGACGCGATCTTCAAGGGCCATCACAGCCGCCCCGCCGACGACCCGATGTGGACATACCCGCCGGGGCGTGCCAAGCCCGACGACCTGTTCAACCAGTCCGTCTACACCCGTGGCGGCATGACGCTGCACGCCCTGCGCCGGGCCGTCGGCGACGACACGTTCTTCAAGCTGCTCAAGTCGTGGGCCGCCGACAACCGCTACGGGCACGTCACGACGGAGCAGTTCATCGAGCTGGCCGAGCGGATGTCGGGCAAGGACCTCAAGCCCCTCTTCGCCGCCTGGCTCTACCAGCCCCGGCGCCCCGCCTGATCCGGGCCCGTGGACGTCCAAGTACGAAGGCAACCGCCCAGCGGGGCAGAGGGGCCGGCGGGCCTTTCACGTGCTCCAGTAGCTGTCCGTCGCGAGGATCAGCGCGGCGGCGCCCACCAGCCCGGCCTCCTGGCCGAGGGCGGCGGGCACGACCTTGACCCGGCGGGCGAACTCCACCCTGGCGTGCTCGCGCAGTGCCTCCTCCAAGGGGCCGAACAGCAGCTCGCCGGCCTGGGACAACCCGCCACCGATGGTGACCAGGTCCAGGTCGCACAGGTGGGTAGCGGAGGCGATGGCGATGCCGATGGCACGTCCGGCCCGGCTCATCGCCCGCAGCGCCACCGGGTCCCCGGCCAGCGCGTCGGCCGCCAGCGCCCTCCCGGTAACGGCCCGATCCTCCCGATAAGCCGTCTGGACGTCCCACGCCACCGCGCCCTCCGTACGGCCTTCACCAGGACGCGGCACCTCCCCACCACGCGGCACGCCTGCAGCGGGGTGCGGCGCGGGCGCGCGGCCGGGACCGTCCTCAGGCGCGGCTGTGGCGTGGGCTCCTTGGGGTGGGCCGGGAGTCGTGGCGGCTCCCGGGGTCCAGCCCTGGGACAGGGCCCACTCGGTCAGGGCGGGGCCGCGGGCGACGGCCTCCAGGCAACCGTGGCCGCCGCAACCGCAGCGCGGCCCGCCCACCGGCTCGACCACCACGTGCCCGATGTGTCCGGCGTTGCCCGTCCTGCCGTTGACCAGCCGCCCGTTGAGGATCAGCCCGCCTCCCACGCCGGTCGAGACGACCATGCCGAGCATGTCGGCGACGCCCCTCCCGGCCCCTTTCCAGTGTTCCGCCACGGCCAGGCAGATCGCGTCGTTGTGGAGGCGTACCGGCAAATCGGGGAAGCGGGCGGCCAGCCGGGCGCGCAACGGGAAGCCGCGCCAGGCGGGGATGTTGAGCGGCGAAACTTCGCCCTGCGGCCAGCGCATCGGCCCGCCGCATCCCACCCCGACTCCTTCGGCCCGCCCGGACAGCGGCTCGACGAGGTCCGTCAGGGTCTCCCACAGGACGCCGGCGTCCGCGTGCTGCGGGGTGGCGGTACGCCGGGCCTCGACCACCGTCCCGTCGTGGGCGACCAGGCCCGCGGCCATCTTCGTGCCGCCCACGTCGACAGCGAGGATCACGGGCGACCCGCCGTACGGGTCATGGCCCGCCCGCGGTGTGGGAGAACACCAGGACGGAGGCGGTGAAGCCGTGTACGTGGTTGTGGCCGCCGACGGGGCCGACCTCGCCGGCGGCGAAGAAGCCCGCCACGCCGATGGGTCCGAGCGTGTCGCGCAGCGCGACCGGGTCGTGGTCGGCGGTGCCGAACATGGCCGAGCCGCGCCCGTTGCAGGAGAACAGCAGCGCCCCGTCGACCTTGCCGATCTCCTCGCGGTGGGCGTCGAGCAGGTCGTACAGGTCCTCGTCGGCGGTGGCCGCGTCGCGTACCTGGAAGCGTACGGTCCTGCCGATCTCCACGATGTCGCCGATGGCCACGGCCTCGCGTTCCGGGTCGATGCCGATGACCCCTCTGATGAGGAAGTCGCCGCGTTCGTGGCGTTCGGCGTACTCGTCCATCGCGACGCCGATCTGCAACCCGGAGGCGACGAGTTCGCGGTCGTCCTCGTCCAGGTCGCTGACGATGTCCTCGAGCCGGGCCAGCGCGGGCTGGCCGGCGAGTTCCAGCAGCAGGTTCTCCTCGGCGGCCGTGACCACCATGCTGGGGCCGATCGGGCGGCAGCCCTGGCTCACCACGGTGCTGATCTTGACCTGGCCGCTGATCAGCACGCCGATCGCGCCCTCGGAGTAGATCTCCCCGTCGGCGAACAACCGTACGGATCCCCGGCCCTGCAGCCCGTTGGCGAGCCCGCCGATCAGCGGCAGGTCGCCCAGCACGTCGGCCGAGCGCTCGACGAAGGCGTCGGTCGGGAACGTGTACGGATCGGCCAGCAGGATCGCCACATGGTCGTCCCCTTTCCGCTCCGGCAGCCCGACCACCACGAACCTGTCCTCGGCGGACAGCGTCTCCAGCGCGAACGTCGTCAGTCTGGCCCCGTCCAGGGTCGCGGCCCAGGCGCTCACGGACGGCGTCAGCTCCACCCCCTGCCCGTCGCCGATCACTCCCGTGGCGCTGCATCCGATCACGTGTGCCTCGGGTGCGAGCTTCATCGCGGCCTCGCCGGCGCGTGCGACGTCGTCAGGATCGTCGCCGCAGATGAAGAAACAGACCAGGTCGGCTTGGCCGCTGAGCCTCGACAGCGCCCGGCCGACGGCACTCTCCGCGGCCTCGACCAGGTCGGAACCCACGGCGAGGCCGTCGGCGAAGCGGCTTGTCATCAAGGCCACGCGTCTCGCCTCCCCTCGACATGTCCAAGTCCCTAGGCCCGATTCTCCCCACTAAAGGGACAAGCACGCGCACGAACCGTCACGCAATAGTCAAGATCCGAAATCTCCGCCAGATGCGAAAGACTCTGCCGCATTCCTCGCAGGGGACGTAGTCTCGATCCCGTGCATCAGCCACGTATTCTCCGCACGTTGCGAGAGAGCGGCCACGTTCATCGCACCGTCAAAGCCGAGGTCCGGGAAAATCTGCTGGCCAAGCTGCGAGCGGGTGAGCCCCGCTTCCCCGGCATCGTGGGCTTCGGCGACTCCGTGCTCCCCCATCTCGAGCGGGCCCTGCTGGCCGGCCACGATCTTGTCCTGCTCGGCGAGCGCGGCCAGGGCAAGACCCGGCTCATCCGCACCGTCACCGGCCTGCTCGACGAGTGGACGCCGGTCGTCGATGGCTGCGAGATCAACGACCACCCGTACGCACCGGCCTGCACCCGCTGCCAGGCGCTGGCGCGCGAGCTGGGCGACGAGCTGCCGGTCGCGTGGAAACACCGGGACGAGCGCTACGGCGAGAAGCTCGCCACGCCCGACACGTCGGTGGGCGACCTGATCGGCGACGTCGACCCGATCAAGATCGCCGAGGGGCGCACGCTCGGCGACCCGGAGACGGTCCACTACGGCCTGGTCCCGCGCACCAACCGGGGTGTGTTCTCCGTCAACGAGCTGCCCGACCTGGCCGAGCGCATCCAGGTGTCGCTGCTCAACGTGCTGGAGGAGCGCGACATCCAGGTGCGCGGCTACAACCTGCGGCTTCCGCTCGACATCCTGCTCATCGCCAGCGCCAACCCTGAGGACTACACCAACAGGGGCCGGATCATCACGCCGCTGAAGGACCGGTTCGGAGCCGAGATCCGCACCCACTACCCGCTGACGGTCGAGGACGAGCTGACGCTGATCCGCCAGGAGTCCATGCCCGACATCGGGGCCGACATCCCCGAGCACCTGGTCGAGGTGATCGCCCGGTTCACCCGGCTGGTCCGCGAGTCGACCTCGGTCGACGCCAGGTCCGGCGTGTCCGCGCGGTTCTCGATCGCGGCCGCCGAGACCGCCGCGGCGTCGGCGGTGCGCAGGGCGGCACTCGCGGGAGAGGAGCAGGCCGTGGCGCGTGTGGTCGACCTGGCCTGCGTGGTGCACAGCCTGCGGGGCAAGGTCGAGTTCGAGGTCAGCGAGGAGGGCAGGGAGACCGAGATCCTGGCCCACCTGCTGCGCAGGGCGACGGCGGAGACGTTCAGGAGCCGGCTGGGCGGCATGGATCTGTCGCCGGTGACCGACAAGTTCGCGGAGGGCAACCAGGTCGAGTCGGGCGAGCTGGTTCCCGCCGGAGAGCTGCTGCACCGGATCGGCCCGGTCACCGGGCTGGCGAAGGTCATGTCGAGGCTGGGCATGGGCGCGGGCGAGGAGTCGCCTGGCCATGCGGCGGCGGCCCTGGAGTTCGCGCTCGAAGGCCTCTACCTCATGCGCCGCCTGTCCAAGGAGGACGTCGACGGAGTGACCGTCTACCGCACGTGAACATTCGGACGGTCTCCCGCGTCTTAGGTGATAGCAGCTCACGACGTCGGGGGAGACCGTCCATGCGCCCTCTTGCCTGTGCCACCACGGCCGCCGCACTCGCTCTGTGCGGCATCGCCGCGCCCGCGGAAGCCACCACCGGGGTCGGCGCCGTCTACGGCTACGCCTGGTCCGACGGCCAGGGCCGCCTGCGCATCGCGCCCAAGTCCGCATCGTTCGTGAAGCGGAAGGGTTTCCTGGGCTACCGGCTCAAGGCGGCCGCGGGCGCCAAGGAGCTCAGGCTCGACTACTCCAGGGCCGCCTACGGCCGGATCACGGTCGCCTGCGACCTGAAGGAGACCGAGGGCCGGGTCGCCCTCGACCGCAAGGGGCTCGGGCGCACCCGGTGCTCGCCCCGCGACCTGGCCACCGAGCTGGGCCGTGGCCCCGTTCCGGTGCGCGTCGAGCACCATGGGGGCAGGGCCGTCAGGGTCAACGAGTTCGTCGTCGCCGACCGGCCGGGCCAGCGCTCCGCGCGCGGCACGATCAGGCGGATCGACGACACAACCGTCGAGTTCGCCTCCGGCGACAAGAAGATCAAGCTGCGTCCCACGTACGCCACGGGCTTCTACCGCACCACCGCCCGGTGCACGAGCGGGTGGCTGGCGGGCCGGCCGGTCAACGCCGACAAGGACGGCCTCGGCACGAAGCCGTGCACCCCGTCCCACCTGACGAAGGCGCTCAAGACGGTCCGCCACCCCGTTCTCGGGGAGATCGAGTACACACCGGGGGCCGGCTCCCTCGACCAGGTATGGGAGGTTTTCGGGGACGCGTGACCGCGCTTCTGGGGTTAGCGTGGTTTCGTGATGGCCTTTCGCTATGGCGAGTACCACGACGGCCCCGATCCCCTGGCCCCGCCCTACGACGTGCGGGCGGCGCTCGACGAGATGGGCGACGCGATCCTGTCGGGCTCGACGCCCGTCCACGCGCTGCGCGACCTGCTCAAGCGCGGTCTGCCCGGCACGCAGGACCGCCGCGGCCTCGACGACATGCTCAAGCAGGTCCGAAGGCGCCGCCGTGACCTGCGCGAGCGGGGGCGGCTCGACGGCACGCTGGAGAAGGCTCGGGCGCTGCTGGACAAGGCCGTCGGACAGGAGCGGGCCGAGTTGTTCCCCGACCCGTCCGACGAGGCGCGGCTGCGGGAGGCGGGGCTCGACGCCCTGCCCGAGGACACCGCCGCCGCCATCCAGGAGCTGAGCACGTACGAGTGGCGTTCGGCCGCCGCGCGCCGGACCTTCGAGGAACTGCGCGACCTGCTGCGACGGGAGGTGCTCGACAGCCAGTTCAGGGGCATGCGTGACGCGCTCGCGAACCCGGACCCCGAGGCGATGGAACGTGTCCGCCAGATGATGTCGGACCTGAACGACATGCTGGACAGGGACGCCCGCGGCGAGCACACCCAGGCCGACTTCGACGCCTTCATGGCCCAATATGGTGATCTGTTTCCCGAGAAGCCGCGCAACCTCGAAGAACTCGTCGACATCCTGGCCCGCCGCGCCGCCGCCACGCAGCGCATGCTGGCCTCGATGACGCCACGCCAGCGCGAGGAGCTCGCCGGTCTCATCAACCAGACCCTCGACCGGGCCGGGCTCTCCGAGCAGATGCGCCGGCTCGGAGAGGCCCTCCACGCCCGCCGCCCCGACCTCGCCTGGAACGCCCCCGAACGCCTCACCGGCGAGGAGCCTCTGGGCATGGGCGACGCCGTCACCGCCCTGGAGGAGCTGGCCGACCTCACCCAGCTGGAGACCGCCCTGCGCCAGGACTACCCGGGCGCGCGGCTCGACGACATCGACGAGGCCGCCGTACGCCGTGCGCTGGGCCGCTCCGCGGTCGACGACCTGGAGGCGCTCAAGCGCATCGAACGCGAGCTGGAGGAGCAGGGCTACCTCCTGCGCCGGCGCGGCAAGCTGGAGCTCACCCCGAAGGCGGTGCGGCGGCTCGGCGAGACGGCGCTGCGCCGCGTCTTCTCCTCACTCGACGCGGGCCGTCGCGGCGACCACGACCAGCACGACGCGGGCTCGGCCGGCGAGCTCACCGGCTCGTCGCGACCGTGGCGCTTCGGCGACGAGCAGCCCATCGACGTGGTCCGCACCCTGGTCAACGGCGTACGCAGCGGCGGCGTGGCCGTCCGTGCCGGCCAGGAGAGGCAACAGACCGGGCGGGCGGGTGTGCGGTTGTCGGTGGACGACTTCGAGGTGGCCGAGACCGAGCGGCGCAGCGCGGCGGCCGTGTGCCTGCTCGTCGACCTGTCCTACTCGATGGCCCTGCGCGGCACCTGGGCCGCCGCCAAGCAGACGGCGCTGGCGCTCCAGGCGCTGGTGGCCTCGAAGTTCCCGCAGGACGCCGTACAGATCATCGGTTTCTCCAACTACGCCAGGGTGCTGCAGCCCGACGAGCTGGCGGGGCTCGACTGGGACATGGTGCAGGGCACCAACCTGCACCACGCCCTCCTGATCGCCGGCCGCCACCTCGACCGCCATCCCGACTTCGAGCCCGTCGTGCTGGTGGTCACCGACGGCGAGCCCACCGCGCACCTGCTGCGCAACGGCAAGTCGGCGTTCGAGTGGCCGCCGTCGAGCGAGACGGTGGAGCTCACGCTGTCCGAGGTCGACAAGATGACGCGGCGGCGGGCCACGCTCAACGTCTTCATGCTGGCGGCCGACGACCGGTTGAAGGAGTTCGTGGACGAGGTGGCCCGCAGGAACGGCGGCCGCGTCTTCTCCCCCAGTGCCGAGCGGCTGGGCGAATACGTGGTCAGCGACTTCCTCCGGCTGCGCAGGGCCCGCTGAACTGTCGGTGAGCCCTGCCACACTCGCGGCCATGAGCGAAGAAGTGCGCCTGCGCGACGTGGAGACGGCCGACCTCGAGGTGTTCCTGGCCCACGAGCACGATCCCGAGGCCGCGCGGCGCTCCAGGTTCCGGCCCAGGGAGCGGGAGGCGTTCATGCGTCACTGGACCACGCGCATCCTCGGCGACCCCTCCGTGTTCGTGCAGGCGGTCACCGTCGACGGCGACCTGGCGGGCAATCTCGTGGCCTGGTGGGAGGATGAGCGGCGCTTCATCGGCTACTGGTTCGGCCGGGAGTTCTGGGGGCGCGGCATCGGCAGCCGGGCCATGGAGCTGTTCCTGCGCCAGGAGCGCATCCGCCCGCTGCACGCCGACCCCTTCCACGCCAACATCGGCTCGGTCCGGCTCCTGGAGAAACACGGTTTCGAGCGTGAGGGCACGGTCAGGCACGGCGACGACGAGCACGTCCTGCTGGTCCTCCACACCCCGCCCGCGCCCCTCTGAGGGGCCTGTGGCGCCTTATGCGAGGCATCCCGCCGGGGGAAGGGAGACGGAGGTCAGGCGTCGACGAGGCGGCAGTAGAAGTCGAGGGCGACGTCGAACCCGTCGCGGCAGTTGCGGTGCGAGCGGTAGCACGGCCGCCAGGCCGAGCTGGCCCCCACTCCTGCCCTGGCGTCGCCCAGCGCCGACGGCACCCGCTCGGGCCTCGGCAGCAGCCCGTGGCCCAGATAGCGCACCCCGGCCAGCTCGCTGCGCAGGCCCGGCCCGCCGGAGACCAACGTGCCGAGGCGCCAGCCGCTCTCCTCGTCCCAGACCAGCGCGCTCCCGTCGGCGAGCTTCAGCGTGGCGTCACGCGGGTCGCACGGGCCCTCCCACCAGCCGGCCACCTCTGACCCCAGCACGTCGATGACCCGCTGCACGTAGCTGATCGGCTGCTGCAGCCACTCGTCGCTATACGGCTCGACATGCCTGATGGCCACGGACGGCACCCCCTTGTGCCCTTGCGGTAAGAGAAAGCGAACGGTGACCAACCATACCCGCACCGAACTTGTTCCGTTGCGAGCTCGTCTAGTCATTACGGACGGTATTTACGGCACAGACGGGGAAGGAGGAGGCCGCATGATTGCCATGGTTCTCCTCATCGTGCTCATGGTCGTCGCCGTGGTGATGACCGAGCTGATCATGCGCTGCGCGGAAGACGGCAAAGAGAGTGTCGACTCCCCGGCCGAGATCGCCGGGGACTAGTCTCTCCGGCATGTCGTCCCTGCTTCTCTGGCTGCACGTCGGATTCTCGATCTTCACGATCGGCCCGCTCACCGCCGCGACGATGGCCGCCCCGCGCGTCATCCGCACCAAGAACGTGCCCGTGCTGCAGAACATCCAGCGTATGACGAGGGTCTACAGCCTCGGCAGCCTGGGCGTCTTCGCGTTCGGGCTGATCCTCGGCATCGTCCTCGGTGGCGGGGTGCTCGGCCGGTGGTACATGACGGCGTCGATGACGTTGTTCATCGTGGCCGCCGTGCTGCTCGTCATCATCGACCGCGACCTGCGCGCCGCCGTCCGCGCCCTCTCCAACGAGGACACGTACGACGACGCGAAGGTGCAGAACGGCCGGATCGCCGCGATCAGCGGGCTCCTGTCGGTGATCTGGCTGGTCATCCTGTTCCTGATGGTGGTGCCTGGTTAGCCGAGCGCCTGGGTGAGGTCGGCCAGCAGGTCGTCGACGGTCTCGATGCCGACCGACAGCCGCACCAGGTCGGCGGGCACCTCGAGTGGAGACCCGGCCGCGGAGGCGTGGGTCATCCGGCCGGGGTGCTCGATGAGCGACTCGACGCCGCCGAGCGACTCCCCCAGCGTGAACAGCTTGGCCCTGTCGCACACCGCCACGGCCTCCGCCTCGCCGCCGGCGACGCGGAACGACACCATGCCCCCGAACCTCTTCATCTGCTTGACCGCGACCTCGTGCCCGGCGTGCTCGGAAAGGCCCGGATAGAGCACGCTGGTGACGCGCGGGTGGGCGAGCAGCAGGTGGACGATGCGTTCGGCGTTGTCGCAGTGGCGGTCCATGCGCACGCCGAGGGTCTTGAGCCCGCGCAGCGTCAGCCAGGCGTCGAACGGCCCGGCCACGGCGCCGATCGCATTCTGGTGGTAGGCGAGCTCCTCGCCGAGCCCTCCGTCGGCGGCGATCAGCGCTCCGCCGACCACGTCGGAGTGCCCGCCGACGTATTTCGTGGTCGAGTGCACGACGACGTCGGCGCCGAGCGACAGCGGCTGCTGCAGGTAGGGCGAGGCGAACGTGTTGTCGACCACCAGCAGCGACCCGTTGTCGTGGGCCAGTTGCGCCAGCGCCGCGATGTCGGCGATGCCGAGCAGCGGGTTGGTGGGCGTCTCGACCCACACGATCTTCGTCTTCTGCGTCATCGCGGCGGCCACGGCGTCGAGGTCGTGCAGCGGGACCGGGTCGTAGTGGAGGTCCCAGCGTTCGTTCACCTTGGCGAACAGGCGGTAGGTGCCCCCATAGGCGTCGTTAGGGATGATCACGTGGTCCTGCGGCTTGCACACCGTGCGCAGGAGGGTGTCCTCGGCGGCAAGACCCGAGGCGAACGCGAGCCCGCGAGCCCCGCCCTCCACCGCCGCCAGCGCCTCTTCGAGCGCGGTCCTCGTGGGGTTGGCGGAACGGCTGTACTCATATCCGGAACGCAGGCCGCCCACGCCGTCCTGCTTGTAAGTGGACGTGGCGTAGATCGGCGGCACGACCGCGCCGGTCAGCGGGTCGGGCTCCTGACCTGCGTGGATGGCCAGGGTCTCAAAACCGTTGCTCATACAGGCCACGTTAACGGAAATCGGCCCGCGATCCGTTCCCCTCCGGATCGCGGGCCGATGGCGCGACGCCCTCCCCAAGGGACGCCCGCCGGGGCCCGCGCACCATGCCCGCGCACCATGCCCGCGCACCATGCCCGCGCGGGCCACGGATGGTCAGGCGGCCCTGGGCTCCTGACGGTCCTCACCCCTCCGGGTCGGGAGCCGTACGACGTCCGCTTTGATGAACCGGCCGCTGCTTCCCTCCGCGTGCTCCCCGTTGATGCGGGAGAGCAGCACGGGGTCGGCCAGTGCGAGGAGCGCCCCGACGGCCAGCCCGATACCCAGCAGTGTGAACCCGATGGCCACCATTTCCTGTCCCCTTCCGACGTCTCCAGCATCGGCGACGGGCCCGGCTCGCGCCTCGACCCAAGGTCTGGTCTCTTGGGCGGCCGCTCGGCCGAATGGCTGATACGGCCCTCCGACTGGCGGCTTAGGCTCTGGGACGTGGGGGATTCCAAACGCGTCGTGTACTGGGTCCGCCGGCTGAGCGAGTGGGCGATGCTCGGCTGGCTCGGCATGATGTGGCTGATCGACCTGGTGATCGCCCATTCCATCGGCGGGTTCCAGTGGCTGGTCCCCGTCTGCGGCGCGGCCGGCGTCGCGGCCGTGGTGTTGCGGCGCCGCCACCGCCTGCGGGGCTTCGGCGCCGTGCTGGCCACGTCGTTCGGCGCCTCCCTGACGATCGGCGGCACCGGGCTCGCGGGCGTGCCCGGCATGGCGGAGACCGGGTCGATGCTCATCCTGCTCATCGGCGTGCTGCGGCACGTGGAGCCGGTACGACGGGCGGCGGGTCTGGCGTGCGTGTCGCTGGTCGTCCTGATGTCGGAGTCCATCGGGCGCGACTACAACAGCTCAGGGCTGATCTTCTCGTTCCTGCTGTTCGCGGGCTGGTCGATGACGGCCGGCATCGGCGGCTACCTCCGATTCCAGCTTGAGCGCCGCAGGGAGGCGGTCCACTCGGTGCGCAGGGCGGAACGCCTGGAACTGGCCAGGGAGCTGCACGACCTGGTCGCCCATTACATCACCGGCATCGTGGTCCAGGCCCAGGCCGCGAGAACGGTCGCCCAGACCAGCCCCGACGCGGTGGCGCCCGCGCTGGACGCGATCGCCACGGCCGGTTCCGACGCCCTGACCTCGATGCGCCGCATGGTGACGGTGTTGCGCACGGAGGACGACCCGTCCCGCAGGCCGGGCGTCACGCTGGCCGACCTGCGGATGCTGACCGAGAAGTTCTCCTCCGACGGGCCGAAGGTGGCGTTCGAGATCGGCCAGGGGATCGACGATCGCACGCTGCCTCCCGAGGTGATGACCACCCTGCACCGAGTGCTGCAGGAGTCGCTCACGAACGTGCGCAAACACGCCTCCCACGCCGCCTGGGTGGAGGCCGGCTTACGGCGTCACGGGCAGGTGGTGACGCTGCGGGTGCGGAATTTCGGGGCCGCCTCAGACCCGCGGGTCGCCCGCCTCGGCGGCGGGTTCGGGCTGGTCGGGATGGCCGAGCGGGTCGAGGCGCTGGGCGGCAGGCTCTACGCCGGACCGTCCTCCGAGGGCGCGTGGGAAGTGGTCGCCGAGTTCCCGCTGCCCTGACCGCAGGGCCCGCCCGTACGCCTCGTCGCCCAGTGCGGCTCGCAGGCGCCGGGTGACCCGGTCGACGTCCCACCGCTCGCCGGACGGCAGCGGCGTCCCCACGGCCTCCCTGAGGGCGCTCGCCGCCCCGATCAGCCTGGCGGCCGCGTGGTCGTTCCCGCCGGGTTGCCCGCCGGGACGGATCGACAGGGCGCCGGCCAGCCCTTCGAGGGAGAGGGCGATCGCGCGTGGATCACCGGTCGCCCGCGCCGCTTCGTACCCTTCGCACTGCCTGGTCAGCGCGAGCTCCGCGTCGCCGCGCTGCTCCGCGGCGAACCCCAGCTCGGCCATGACGAACGCGATTCCGGGGGTCCCCCGCACGTGCCTCAGCCAGCCGAGCACGGGCTCCAGGTAGGACTCCGCCTGCTCGTAGCGGCCCCGCCGCCTGGCGCTCATGGCCAGGCCGAGCACGGCATTCTCCTCTGCGGGTTTGTACGACTGCTCGACCGCCAGCCGCCTGGCGCGCTCGTGGTAGTCGTCGGCCCGCTCGTGGTCGCCCGCCAGCAGCGCCATCCGCCCGAGCCCCGCCAGCTTGAACGACACCTCGAACCCCAGCTCCTCCGCCAGCCGCAGCGCCCGCTCGCGCAGGCCGGCGGCCCTCGCGTAGTCGCCGCGGATCTCGGCCGCCCGGTCGAGCGCGTCCATGGCCTCCATCTGCCCCCACGCGTCGCCCAGCTCCCCGAACAGCGTCAGCCCACGCTCAGCGTCGCGTTCCATCGCCGCCAGGTCGCCGCGGCCGACGGCGAGCTTGGCGCGCAGGCACAGCGCCGCCGCCGCACCCCACCGATCGCCCAGCTCCTCGTACGCCGCCAGCGCCCGGTCCGCCGCCGCCTCGTGCGCCTCCCGGTCGCCGTAGGCCCAGTGGACATGGCTGAGGAACCAGTCGGCCAGCGCCGTGCCCGCCCGGTCGAGCCCGGCATACCGTACGGGCGAGGCCGGCACCCCGATCAGCCGTTCGATGCCCGCCAGCCAGACCGACGCCCGCGCCACCTCGCCGGCCGCTCCCCCACCCGCGATCGCGGCGGCCAGGCAGCGCCGGGCCTCGCGCAGGCGGTCGCGCAGGACCCAGTACCAGGCCAGGGCGTTCACCAGGCGCAGCGCGTACGGCCCCTCGGTGGCCAGCCGCAGATTGGCGTGGTCGGCGTCGAGCCTGGCCAGCCACTCCCGCTGCCCGGGGCCTCGCAGGTCGGCGCGCTCGGCCATGGCGGTGTAGTGCCGGGCGTGGCGCTCCCTGATCAGCTCGTGCTCGCCCGCCTCCCGCAGCCGCTCCACGCAGTAGGCCGCCACGGACTCCAGCAGCCGGTAGCGAGGACCGGGCGCCCTCACCACCAGCGACCGGTCCACCAGCCTGGCCAGCGTGTCGAGCACGTCGACCCCGGGCTCGGCGCACACCTGCTCGGCGGCTTCCAGCGTGCACCCGTCGGTGTGCACGGCGAGCCGGCGCAGCACCACCCGCTCCTGGCAGGTCAGCAGCTCCCAGCTCCAGTCGATCATCGCCCTGAGCGTGCGCTGCCGGGCGGGCGCGCCCCGCACGCCGACGTTGAGCAGCCTGAACCGGTCGTCCAGGCGGTCCGCGAGCTCCCGCACCCCGAAGGCGCGTACGCGGGTGGCGGCCAGCTCCAGGGCCAGCGGGATGCCGTCGAGCCGCCGGCAGATCGTGTCGACGGCCTCGCCCGGGTCCACGCCCGCCCTGGAGGTGAACAGCCGCGCCGCCTCGGCGAGGGGCAGCGGCGGCACAACGTGGACACGTTCGCCGCTCACTCCCAGCGGCTCCTGGCTGGTGGCCAGCACGCGCAACCCGGGGGCGGACCGCAGCAGGGCCGACGTCAGCTCGGCCGCCCGTTCCACCAGGTGCTCGCAGTTGTCGAGCACCAGCAGCGCGCGTTTGCCCGCCAGCGCGCCGGCCAGCCGGCGCGCCGGCGGCACGGCGTCGTCGTCGCGGAGGCCGAGCACGGCGGCAACCGCCTCGGCGACGTCCACCGCCCCCGCCAGCTCCACCCACCGCACTCCGTCGGGGGCGGTGGCGGACAGGGCGTGGGCGGCGGACAATGCGTGGGCGGCGGACAGGGCGAGCCTCGTCTTGCCGACGCCGCCCGTGCCCGTGAGCGTCACCAGGCGGTGCTCGGCGAGCAGGCCGCGTACCTCCGCCAGCTCCTCCTCCCGCCCGACCAGCTCCGTGAGCGGCGCGGGCAGGCCCCCGTTCGAGGCCGCCGCGTCCGGGGGCGGCTCGGCGGACGGACGCCCGCCCGCATGGGAGGCCGCGCCAGCAGCCGGGCGAGCGGTCTGAGCGGCCGGGTGAGGGGTGGGAGCGGCGAGGTCCGGGTCGTGGCGCAGGATCGCCTGGTGCAGCGCGGCGACGTCCGGCGACGGGTCCAGGCCCAGCTCGTCCGCCAGCCGCTCACGCAGCTCCCCGTACGCCGCCAGCGCCTCGCCCTGCCGCCCGCCCCGGTAGAGGGCCTTCATGTGCGCGGCCACCAGCCGCTCGCGCAGCGGGTGACGGGCGACCAGGGTGGCGAGGTCCACGGGCCGGCCGAGGGCGAGGTGCAGCTCCGCCTGTTCCTCCAGCGCGGCCAGTCGTGCCTCCTCCAGGCTCGCCGCCTCGGCCCTGGCGAAGCCCGCGTCGGCGAAGTCGGCGTAAGCGGGCCCGCGCCACAGTGCCAGGGCCTCGTCGAGCTCCGCCGCACGCGCGTGCGGGCGGGTGGAGCGTCGGGCGAGCAGCGCGCGGAACCGGGCGGCGTCGCAGTCGTGACCGGCCAGCGCGTAACCGCCGGGCCCGAGCGTGACGTGGGAGGGATCGCCGAGCGAGCGGCGCAGCTGGGAGACGCGGGCCTGCAGGGTGCCCGCCGGGTTGCGGGGAGGCCGCGCACCCCAGAGGTCGTCGATGAGCCGGTCGGGCGTGAGCGGCCCGCCGCCGTGGGCGATCAGGTCGGCGAGGAGCGCGCGCACCTTGAACTCGGCCACCCGTACGGGCGACCCGTCCTCCGCCCGGACCTCCAGAGGGCCGAGCACCGCGAAACGCACCACGTAAGGACCAACCCGTAGCGTGCCCGAAGGAATTCCGAAGCGCCGTGCCGCAGGGTGGCGGGCATGAGTGATGTGACAGTCGTGGGACTGGGCCCGATGGGCTCGAAGATGGCGGAGACGTTCCTCGCCGCGGGCCACGGGGTGGCCGTGTGGAACCGTACGGCGAGCAAGGCCGGGCCACTGGTCGCCAAGGGCGCCAGGCGGGCGGCGACGGCGGCCGACGGCGGGTTGCTGGTGGTCAGCCAGACCCACTACCAGGCGATGTACGACAGCCTCGGGGACGCCCGGCTCGACGGCAAGGTGGTGGTCAACCTCAGTTCCGGCACGCCGGAGGAGCTGCGCGCGGCGGCGCGCTGGGTGGAGGGGCGCGGCGGCGTCCTGATCACGGGCGGCATCATGGTGCCGCCGCCCGTGATCGGCCGGCAGGGGGCGTACACGTTCTACAGCGGCCCCAAGGACGTTCTCGACCGGCACGCGGCCACGCTGGCGGCGCTGAGCGAGGTCACGTACGTGGGCGCCGATCAGGGCCTGGCGATGACGTACTACCAGGCCCAGCTGCTGATCTTCTTCACGGGCCTGACGACCTTCATGCACGCCCTGGCCCTGATGCGCGCGGCGGGGGTCTCGCCGGAGGAGTTCCTGCCGTTCGCGCAGGAGACGTTCACGCAGCTGGGCGGCGACGGCCCGATGGGCTTCGCCAAGATCATCGCGGCCGAGATCGCGGCCGGGGTGCATCCGGGAACGGACAACACCATGCACATGCAGGCGATCGGCATGGGCCACGTCGTGGAGACCCTGGAGGAGGCCGGGCTGGAGATCACGGTGCCGAAGGCGGTGCACGCGTTGTTCGACCGGGCCGTCGCCGAAGGGCGCGGCGACGAGGGCATCAGCACCGTGATCGAGTCGATCAGGAAGCCCTGACCGCCCGTCCCAGGCCGCCGCCGGGCGGCGGCCTGAGGAGCGGGGCTCAGTGGTTGGCGAGGAAGGCCAGCAGATCGTGCCTCGTGATCAGGCCGGCCGGCTTGCCGTCTTCCAGCACAACGGCCGCATCGGCCTTCTCCAGCGCCTCGACCGCACGCGCCACGGGTTCACCGCTGCCGATCGTGGGTAGCGGCGCTGACATGTGATCGGCAATGGTGTCGTCGGAGGAGATCCTGCCGTGATAGAGGGCTTCGAGGAGATCGCGCTCGACGATGGACCCGACCACCTCGGCCGCCATGACGGGCGGCTCCTCCTTCATCACGGGAAGCTGCGACACCGAGTATTCGCGCATGATCGCGATGACCGTGCTGACCGACTCGTACGGATGCGCGTGCACGAACTCGGGCAGCCCCGCCCCCTTGCGCGCCAGCACGTCGCCGACCACCGCCTCCTCGGACGGGGCCCGCAGGAAGCCGTAGTCGGCCATCCAGTCGTCGTTGAAGATCTTGGACAGGTAGCCCCGGCCGCCGTCGGGCAGCAGCACGACGATCATGTCGTCGGGCCCGGCCGTGGCCGCCACCCGCAGCGCCGCCACCACGGCCATCCCGCAGGAACCGCCGACCAGCAGCCCCTCCTCGCGGGCGAGCCTGCGGGTCATGGTGAACGACTCCTTGTCGGTGACCGCGATGACCTCGTCGCAGATCTTGGTGTCGTACGTGGCCGGCCAGATGTCCTCCCCGACGCCCTCCACGAGGTAGGGCCGCCCGGAGCCACCCGAGTAGACCGAACCCTCCGGGTCGGCCCCGATGATCTTCACCCGGCCGTCGGAGACCTCCTTGAGGTAGCGGCCCGTGCCGCTGATCGTGCCCCCGGTGCCGATGCCGGCCACGAAGTGGGTGATGCGGCCGTCGGTCTGCTCCCAGATCTCGGGACCCGTCGAGTGGTAGTGGGAGTCGGGGTTGTTGACGTTGGTGTACTGGTTCGGCTTCCAGGCGTTGGGCACCTCGCGGGCCAGCCGGTCGGAGACCGAGTAGTAGGAGTCGGGGTGGTCGGGCGAGACGGCGGTCGGGCAGACGACGACCTCGGCGCCGTAGGCGCGCAGCACGGAGATCTTGTCCTGGGCCACCTTGTCGGGCACCACGAACAGGCAGCGGTAGCCCTTCTGCTGCGCCACGATGGCCAGGCCCACGCCGGTGTTGCCGGACGTCGGCTCGACGATCACGCCTCCCGGACGCAGCTCGCCGGACGCTTCGGCGGCCTCGATCATGCGTGCCGCGATGCGGTCCTTGACCGAACCGCCGGGGTTGAAGTATTCGACCTTCGCGACCACCTGGGCGGGCACTCCCGCGGTGACTTTGTGCAGCCGGACGAGCGGAGTGTTCCCCATCAGGTCGACCAGGGAATCGTAAACGCGCACCGAGGTGTTCACCTTCTTTGCCGAAGCTTGATCAGCTTGCCTGTGGCCGAGGTCCCCAGGGGGTGGCGGGGCCTCGGTTAGTTTTCATGCAAACGCTACCGCCGAGTTCGACCGAGGAGGTCACGTACGTGGTGTGGGCAGCTGGCGTGGCGCGGGCGGCGCGGAGGATCGCGACGGCGGCGGCGCTCGGGGGCGGCGGGCTGACCGCCCTGGGCGCCACGGCGTACGGACTGCTGATCGCCGAAGGAATGCTCGCGCGCAGGGTCATCGGGCAGCCGCACGGCCTGGACGGACCGGTCTGCGACGGCACGTACGGCGACTACTCCGGCGTGCCGCTCAGGCTGGCCATGCTGGGCGACTCCACGTCCGTGGGGCTCGGTGTGAGCGAGCCCGGCCACACCCCCGGCGTCCTGCTGGCCAACGGCCTGGCAGCGGTGGCGGAGCGGCCGGTGCGCCTCCTCGTGGTCGGCAAGTCGGGCACCCCGTCGGCCGAGCTGGGAGAGCAGGTCGACGCCGTCCTGCCCATGGGACCCGACGTGGCGGTGATCTTCGTCGGGGCGAACGACATCATCACGCAGACACCGCCCGCGACGGCCGTACGCCATCTGACCAAGGCCGTGCGGCGCCTGCGGGACGCGGGGGCGGAGGTGGTCGTGGGCACGTGCCCCGACCTCGGCACGGTGCGGCCGATCGCGCAGCCGCTGCGCTGGGTGACGCGGCGCTGGAGCCGCCAGCTCGCGGCGGCGCAGACGGTGGCGGTGGTGGACGCGGGCGGCCGCACGGTGGCGTTCGCGGACGTCCTGGGGCCGGAGTTCGCGACAAATCCGACAGAAATGTTCGGACCGGATCGATTCCATCCATCTGACCGAGGTTACGCACAGGCCGCTTACGCGGTGCTACCGTCGGTGTGCGCTGCGTTGGGGTTGTGGCCTGAGCCCACACCCGCACGTGGCGAAGCACTGCAACCGATTTACCTTGCGGCGGCTACGGCCGCGGAGGAGCCCGGCGCCGAGGTCACCGCGACCCGGGTCGACGGGCGGGCGACGGGCCTGCACGGCAAGTGGGTGACGTTGTTCCGCCGTCGGCTCGGCGAGCCGCTCAACGACGCCTGACCGCGGTCACCCTCCGAGCCCGAGCCGTCACTCCTCGTCCCTCTTTGGAGTGAATTGCCTGTGCTCCGGCCCCTGTGGAAATCGTCTATCGCCCTCGCGGGAATCCTCGCCGCGACCGCCTGCTCCGGCAGCGACGCGGCCACGACGAGCTTCCCGACCTGGCACAACGCCGACGTCAACGCCGTCAGCCGGATGGCGGTGGCCGGCGGGGTGGTCGCCACCACGTCCCTGAAGCCCGGCGGCACACTCGAGACCGTCGCCATCGGCCTGCGCGACGGCAAGCGCCTGTGGGCCTACCCGGCCACGATGGCCGGCCGGCTGCCCGGCATGGGCGTCTCCACCCCCGCGGCCGTGGAGACCTCCGAGGGCCAGAGCGTGGTCGTCGCGCTCGACCCCGCCAAGAAGGGCGCCTGGAACGCCACCCTCGTCGCCCGCGACGCCTACTCCGGGGTGCGCAAGTGGACCAGGCCGGTGCACTCGACGTTCGGGCCGCAACGCTGCGGCCCCTACGTCTGCCTGTCCGAGCACACCGCCCTGGCCAAGGCCCGCATGGTGGTGCTCGACCCGGCCACGGGCAAACAACTGTGGAAGCTGCCCGGCATCGCCGAGGTGGAGTGGTCCGACGCGCGGCGGGTCCTGCTGCTGCGGCTCTCCGCCAACCCCATGATCGAGTCGTACGAGCTGAAGACCGGCAAGCTCCAGTGGCAGCAGCCGATCGAGCAGGCGCTCGGCCCCGGCATCGACATGTCGGGCGGGTGGGCGTTCGGCTCGACGGGCGGCAAACTCGTCGGCTACGTCGCCCCCTACACCAACCCGCGGACCAAGAAGATCTCGACGTTCGGGCTGTTCTCCCTCGAGATCGCCGACGGGACGATCAACTGGATGCGGCCCTCGGTCGTACGCGTCTATCCCAGCGGCAACCCCGGCTACGCGCCGGTCGTCCGCCCGGTCGACCGGCAGGGCGCCTACGGCGGCTTCGCCCGGCTCGACTCGGAGACCGGGCGGGTGGTCGGCCAGGTCACGGCCTCCGACGTGCCCGGCTCCGGCTGGTGGCTGGCCTTCCCCGACCGGATGGACAAACTGGGCTTCCTCCAGCACAACGCCAAGGGTTCGGCCTTCGACCTCGTCACCGGCAAGCAGGTGCCCGTGGAGGAGCAGCGTGGGTGGTCGTTCTGCGTCACCGACCCCAAGCCGCTGACGCTGCGCGGGCAGGCGCCGGGCTTCTACTCGACGGCCGCGGTCTGCGAATACGACCTCGGCACCGGCAAGCGCGTCTCGCCCGCTTCCGCGCCGCCGGCCTGGTTCACCGGCAGCCAGGACGGCTGGCGGTTGTGGCGTGACGAGAAGGGGGCGATCCACGCCGTGAACGACCACACCGCCACGGCGCCGGGAATGTACGGATAGCGTGGCCGGTCGGGGCTTGCGCGTAGAACTGGAATATAGTTCTACTATTAGCGCCGACAAAGGAGGGGCCATGCCCGAGGCAGTCATCGTCGCAACCGCGCGTTCACCCATCGGACGAGCCTTCAAGGGGTCGCTCAAGGAGATCCGGCCCGACGACCTGACCGTGCAGATGATCCAGGCGGCGCTGGCCAAGGTGCCCCAGCTCGATCCCGCGTCCATCGACGACATCATGCTCGGGTGCGGCCTGCCCGGCGGCGAGCAGGGCTTCAACATGGCCCGCGTGGTGGCGGTGCTGCTCGGGCTCGACGACGTGCCCGGCACCACCGTGACGCGCTACTGCTCCTCTTCCCTGCAGACCACCAGGATGGCCTTTCACGCGATCAAGGCGGGCGAGGGCGACGTGTTCGTCTCCGCCGGCGTGGAGACCGTCTCGCGCTTCACCAAGGGCAACTCCGACTCGCTGCCCGACACCCAGAATCCGGTCTTCGCCGACGCCCTGGCCCGCACGCAGGCGTTCACCGAGGGCGGACGCCAGTGGCACGACCCGCGCGAGGACGGCGACGTGCCCGACATCTACATCGCGATGGGGCAGACGGCCGAGAACCTCGCCCAGCTCAAGGGCGTCACTCGCCAGGAGCAGGACGAGTTCGGCGTACGCTCCCAGAACCTCGCGGAGAAGGCGCTGGCCGACGGGTTCTGGCAGAAGGACATCACGCCCGTGACCCTGCCGGACGGCACTGTGGTGAGCAAGGACGACGGCCCGCGCGCCGGCACCACCTACGAGAAGGTCTCGACCCTGGCGCCGGTGTTCCGCCCCGACGGCACCGTCACGGCGGGCAACTGCTGCCCGCTGAACGACGGGGCCGCCGCGGTCGTCGTGATGAGCGACGTCAAGGCGGCGGAGCTCGGCATCACGCCGCTGGCCAGGATCGTGTCCACAGGGGTCACCGGGCTGTCGCCGGAGATCATGGGGCTCGGGCCGGTGGAGGCCTCGAAGCAGGCGCTGACCAGGGCCGGGATGGCGATCGATGACATCGATCTGGTGGAGATCAACGAGGCGTTCGCCGCCCAGGTGATCCCGTCGTACCGCGACCTCGGGATCGACCTCGACCGGCTCAACGTCAACGGCGGGGCGATCGCCGTCGGGCATCCGTTCGGGATGACGGGCGCCCGGATCACGTCCACGCTGGTCAACAGCCTCCAGCACCACGACAAGAGCATCGGTCTCGAGACCATGTGCGTGGGCGGCGGGCAGGGCATGGCGATGGTGCTGGAGCGCCTGTCCTGATCTCGTCCGATCGCCGCGCGTGGCCGGCCCCCTCCAAGGGAACGACCGCTGACCGGATGAAGGGGGCCCGCGTGGCGCGAGCCCCCCGTCGCCCGGTCGCCGTGGTGAACCGCCGGCCCGCGGACTAGCCGTGGCGGTCGGGGCCGGCGCGGGTCGGGGTGATGCGCAGGACGACGCGGCGCTCACGCGTCATGGCGGCGCGGTAGTCGTCCCAGTCAGGGTGCTCGCCCGAGATGTCGCGGTAGTAGGCGACCAGATGGTCCATGGCCTCGGGCAGCGAGATGATCTCGGCCGTGCCGTCCACCTGGATCCAGTCACCGTAGAAGCGGTCGGTGAAGGCGCACAGGGAGACGGCGGGATCGCGGCGGGCGTTGCGCGTCTTGACCGCCGTCTCCCTGGTGCTGATGACGATGTTGGCGTCCTGGACGCCGGCGACGACCGGCGACATCTGCGGTCGCCCGTCGGGGTGCCTGGTGAGGAGGATGGCGTGATGGTGGGTGCGGAGGAAGGCGAGTGCCTTGTCGACGTCCATCCCCTCATGATGTCGCGCCCGTGTGCGGCACACGGGCGCGAGGATGGTAGGGCTTAGACAAAGCCCATGCGGTTACGGCGGTGCCGCTCGTGCTCGTGAACGATCGCGGCGGCGTAGCCGTGGGTGAGCCCGTGCTCGTCGGCGAGCCAATTGGCCCGCTCGGCGCATCTGAGGAAGCTCGGGCCGTTGTCGATGGCTTGGAACCACTCTGGGAGTTCGCGTCCCGTTATGGCCGGGACCCTTGCGATGAGCTTCGTCTGCGTCTCCGGTGAGTGGTTCAAGGACATGGGCACCTCCGCGGATAAGGGTCCTTTCGTTGACACTGCAACACCAGCGTGCGAATGGCAAGCCCTGAGTCAGGCATCATTTTGTGACGGCGGGTAGATTTTCGGTCGCACACAGAGAGGGCCCCGCCTGACTGGCGGAGCCCTCCGGATGACGCGGGGTGAACGATCAGTCGCTACTGCTGAAGTAGCTGACGAAGCGCAGCACCTCGAGGTAGATCCACACGAGGCTGAGCGTCAGCCCGAACACGCACTGCCAGGCGAACTTCTCCGGGGCGCCCTGCTTGACGCCCTGCTCGATCGCGTCGAAGTCGAGGAGCAGGAAGAAGCAGCCGATCAGGATCATGACGATGCTGAAGGCCCAGCCGATCGGGCTGTCGGTGCGCAGGCCGAGCCCGCCGTCGTTGAACAGGCCGACGACCAGGTTGACGAGCAGCAGGCCGATGGCCGCGATGGCGGCGGCGATGCCGAACTTCACCAGCTTGGGCGTGACGCGGATGATGCGCAACGAGTAGACGGTCAGCACCGCGCCGAACGCGAATGCCGTGCCCAGCACCGCTTGGAGCACGATGCCGCTGATGGCGCCCTCGAACACGGCGCTGATCTTGCCGAGGAAGATGCCCTCGAACACCGCGTAGCCCAGGATGAGCGCCGGGTTGGTGCTCATCGTGAACGACGCGATCAGACCGATGATCAGTGCGATGATGGCCGCGCCGATGGCGACCATGGGCGGCACGTTGAGGACCCAGGCCGCGGCGGCGGCCAGGACGAGCACCCCGAGCGTGAGGAACCCGCGCACCACGACGTCATCGAGGGTCATGGTCCGGTGAGCGGGCCTGGCCGGCGGTGCGTACGACGGCGCGTCGTACATGTTCTGCAACTGGTCGGGGGACGGGGTGGGCCCGCCCCAGCCCGCGGCCTGCTGCCGCGACCTGCTGAATACGGGGTTCTTGCTCTCCATCGCTGCCTCCTGTGACGCCGAGCCTACGGGGCCTGGCGGCACCTTGGTCAACTGACGCGTCAGATCGATGTTGGTTCGGGACTTCGGCAGCGTTGACAACGAACGTGTCCGGCTTCGAGTTCCCAAGGTCAGCGACGACCTCGCAAGGTCATCCGGGCCCGGTCGCCCGGAGCCCGTGCGCGGGGTCCGTGACGGAGCCCTTCCGGTGCGTGATGATGGCGTGCGGTGCCTTTTCCTAGAGAAAAGGGCCGACCGGTTGTATTCCGTAGTCAACCATTCACACTAAGAAACTCCGGCGAGCACAGAAAGCAGAAGCCGGACGGTTTGTCAATATGACCGCGCTCTCAAGAAGATTCCCATGGAGAGCAATCGGCCGTACCGGTGCGCGAACGAGATCCGCGGCCTCCGGACGAGGCCTCCACCAGCGACGAAGCGCCGGGGACGCGACAACTCCGTAACAAATCGATATCGAGGGGGAAACGACAGAAGAGGTCCGTCCCGTGATCGCGGCGAACCTCCAGGTCAGAGCCCTAAAGGCGGCGAAGATGGCAGGTGCCCCCGGCGGGATTCGAACCCGCACGTCAACCCTTTTAAGGGGTTTGCCTCTGCCATTGGGCTACGGGGGCGCCGCAATCATACGAAACGGACCATGCTTCCGAGGAGCACAACTTCGCATCAGCCGTCACAACTGTGATGACTGCGGTGAAGTGATAGTGCTCCCACCACTCTGTCCAAGAAGAGTAGACCGTCCAGATGGTCCAGTTGGTGCTGAATGCAACGAGCTTCCACGGCATCCGCCTCGATGGTGACCGGCTCGCCCGTGCCTGGCAAATGCCCATGTACGGTGATGCGCGTCGCACGACGTACGTCGGCGGTGAGCCCGGGGACGGACACGCACCCCTCGCGCAGGTGGTCCCAGCGGGCGGCCGTCGCGAGCCGTGGATTGGCCACCACGAGCTCTCCGGTCCGCGACCGGCTCCTGGGGTGGCGCCCGGCGTCAAAGGCGATCAGGCGCCAGCTCAGGCCGATCTGGGGGGCTGCCAGGCCGGTCGTGGAGGGCTCGTGGCGCAGGGTGGCGAGCAGATCGGCGGCGGCGGCCACGACATCGGGGGCGGTCGGGTCCACCGGGTCGGCGGAGGTGGACAGCAGCGGGTGCGGGGCGTCGATCACCGCGCGGGGCCTTCCGTCCGCCGGCCGGGTCACAACAGGTCCGGTTCGACGGGGCGGAAGGTGATCTCGGAGTCCAGGCCGGCGCCGACGGCGGCGAGCCTGCGCATGAGCGCCGCCACGTCCACCTCCTTCGGCAGCTCGACGTCGGCGATCAACACGTACAGCCGGCCGGTGAGCCTGGTGCTCATGCCGGTGATGTTGCCACCGTCGGCCGCGAGCACGGCGCTGATGGCGGAGATGATGCCGGGCCTGTCGGGGCCGTGGACGGTCAGCACGTAGCCGAGACCGCCGCCGTCGTCGCAGAAGTGGCGGCGCGCCTCGATCGCCGAGGCCGTCACCACGAGGTCGGGTGCGCACAGGCGCTTGGTGAGCTCGGCCGCGTCCACCTCGCCCGACACGAGCAACATCATCGCCACGTGGCCGCCGAGCAGCGTCATGGTCGAGTCCTGGATGTTCGCCCCGCAGTCGGCGAGCGAACCGGTGACTGCGGCGATCACGCCGGGTCGGTCCACGCCGAGCACGGTCACCGCTGAGAGCCCCACCCGTGGTTCCCCTTCCGCTCATGCGACCAGGGGCGCCGCCCACGCCCCGGCGAGACTCACCGGGGCGCTGCCGTTCCCGGGCTAACGGCGAGTCGTCGCCACCGCGGCCCTGAAGCCGTCCCGCGGGTGCTCCATCTCACCCAGCGAGATCGTCTCCCGCTTGAAGAACAGGGCCAGGGTCCAGTCGACGACGACCCGGACCTTGCGGTTCAGCGTCGGCACCCGCGACAGATGGTAAGTGCGGTGCATGAACCATGCAGGGAATCCGCGAAGCTTGACGCCATAGACGTTCGCGACGCCTTGGTGCAGACCCAACCCCGCAACCGATCCGACATACTTGTGGCGGTATTGCACTAGTTCCTGCCCGCGAAGGTGCCGTACGACGTTGTCCGCCAGCACCTTCGCCTGGCGCACGGCGTGCTGGGCGTTGGGCGCGCAGTATTGGCCGGGGTCGGTCACGTCGGGCACCCCGGCCGCGTCGCCGGCCGCGAACGCGCCCTGCGTGCCCGCCACGGTCAGCACGGCCGTGGCCTTGATCCGGCCACGCTCGTCGAGCGGCAGGTCGCTGTCGTTGACCACCGTGCTGGGCTTGACGCCCGCCGTCCACACGAGGGTCTCCGCGTCGAACTCCGAGCCGTCGGAGAGCACCACGTGGCCGCCCTCGCACGACTCCAGGCGGGTCTCCAGCCGGACGTCGATGCCGCGCTCGCGCAGCTGCTCCAGGGTCCACCTGCCCATCTCGGGACCGACCTCGGGCAGCACCCTGCCGGTGGCCTCGACCAGCACCCAGCGCAGGTCGGACGGCCCGATGTTGCGGTAGTAGCGCGTCGAGTGCTTGGCCATGTCCTCCAGCTCGGCGAGCACCTCCACGCCCGCGAAGCCGGCGCCGACGACGACGAACGTGAGCGCCCTGCGCCGCACCTCGGGGTCGTCGGCCGACTCGGCCACGTCGAGCAGGTGCAGCACGCGGTTGCGCAGGGCGATGGCCTCGCCCACCGTCTTGAAACCGATGCCGATGTCGGTCAGCCCGGGGATGGGCAGCGTACGCGAGATCGACCCGGCGGCCATGACGATCACGTCGTAGGCCACCTGCCGCGGCTCCCCCTCGGCGGGCTGGAAGGTCACGGTGCGCTCGGCGTGGTCGACCCTGGTCACCGTGCCGTTGAGGATGTGCACCTTCGGCAGCACGCGCCGCAGCGGCGCGACCATGTGCCGGGGGGAGAGGTTGCCGGCCGCCGCCTCGGGGAGGAACGGCTGGTAGGTCATGTAGGACTGGGGATCGATGATCGTGACGCGCACCTCGCCGCTGCGCAGCTCACGGTGGAGTTTGCGCTGCAGCCTGAGCGCTGTGTAGAGGCCGACGTATCCTCCGCCGACGATGAGAATGTGCTGGTTCATCCTGCCCACATCCCTTGGGGATTGCTTGTGAAAGCATTCACAAGCCTACGGCAAGGGTGTCCGATGAATCCATTCCTGGCATGGTGCGACGCGTCACACAGCCAATGACCTGGCACGGGAGAACAGATCGTCCAGCATCTGGGCGGTGACCCGGCCGGTGAACGTGTTCTGCTGGCTCGGGTGGTAGCAGCCGAGCAGCGTGACGGGCAGGCCGTCGTACGCGATCTCGACCTCGGCCCCGTGCCCGAACGGGGGCCTGCTGCGCGGCAGCGCGTAGCCCGCGTCCTTGAGCGCCGGCCACACCGCCTGCCAGGCGTAGCCGCCGAGCGCCACCACCACCCGCACGTCCGTCGCGACCAGCCTCAGCTCCCGCGCCATCCACGGGAAGCAGGTGCTCTTCTCCTCCGGCGTCGGCTTGTTCGCCGGAGGAGCGCAGCGCACCGGCGCCACCACCCGCGCGCCGATGAGCCGCTGCCCGTCTCCCGCGTGCGTGCTCGTCTCCTGCGCGGCCAGGCCGGTGCGGTACAGCGAGGCGAACAGCCAGTCGCCGCTGCGGTCGCCGGTGAAGATGCGGCCGGTCCTGTTGCCGCCGTGCGCGGCCGGCGCGAGCCCTGTGATCAGGATCCGCGGGTGCTCGTCGCCCCAGCCGGGGACGGGACGGCCCCAGTACGTCTCGTCCGCGAACGCGCGCCGCCGCACCCTGGCCACCTCCTCCCGCCACTCCACCAGGCGGGGACAGGCCCGGCAGACCGACTGCCTGGCCGTGAGCTCCGCGAGGGTGTCGCTGGAGGCGGCCAGGCGGCGCACGTCCGCGGGGTCGAGCGCGACGGGGGTGTCAGGGGTCGCCGGGTCGCCTGGCCATCCGGTGCCGGGAGGTACGAAGCTCATGACACCGATGGTGCCCGATCAGCGCGTCTTCTCAGGACTCGGCGTCGGCGCGGGCGTCGTGGTCTCAGGCGTGGCCCCGGACGTGGCCGCCGGCGTGGTCTCGGGCGTGACCTCATCGGTGGCCGACGGGCCTGCCGACGGGTCGGCGCAGCCGGGCGACGGCCACGGCCCAGTCGGCGGCGGTCGCGGGGGCGATCCTGCCGTCGCCGGCCATCGACACCAGGATCATGGCCAGCACGTAACCGCGCAGCACCCACCACCCCGGCCGCAGCTCCGGCAGGAAGCCCGCAAGGCCCCTGTAGGGCGTGTAACGCATGAGGAGGGCGTGCGCGCTCCGCGCCCGCTCCCGCGGCCCGGGACGGACCCTTCGCCGGCGCTCAGGGCGCTCTCCATAGGCGGCGGCCAGCTCCTCGGCGTAGGCGCCGGGCGGCCCCAGCCGCTCCTCCAGCGGCAGGCCGGACTCCGCCGC
Organism: Nonomuraea longispora; assembly: GCF_004348345.1. Lineage (GTDB taxonomy): Bacteria > Actinomycetota > Actinomycetes > Streptosporangiales > Streptosporangiaceae > Nonomuraea > Nonomuraea longispora. The sequence continues at coordinate 19,525 of NZ_SMJZ01000003.1, read as the reverse complement.
GATCTCGGCCAGGTGGTCGTCGAGATCGTCGAGCAGTTCCTCCCGCTCCGGATGATCGGCCAGGGCATCGCGTACGGCCTGCGCGTATTCTTCTGGAGTCATTCTCGGCCCTCCTTGAGCAGGGATGCCATGGTCTCCGAGAAGGAGGACCAGGTCTTCGCCGAGGCGGCGTACATCCTCATGCCGACCTCGTTGAGCCCGTAGTACTTGCGGTGCGGGCCCTCGTCGGAGGCCATCACGTATGAGGTCAGCGCACCTGCCTTGAACAGGCGGCGCAGTGTCCCGTAGACCGAGGCGTCGCCCACCTCGTGGAGGCCGGCCTCCCTGAGCCTGCGCACGATGTCGTAGCCGTAGCCGTCGCGCTCCTTGAGCACGGCCAGCACGGCCAGGTCGAGCACGCCTTTGAGCAGCTGGCTGCTATCCACGCATGAACACTACTGTGCATAGCGTTATAGTGGCAACAAGAAACCGGGTGGCGCCAGGAGGCGCCACCCGGTTCTTGGTTCAGCCGATCACTCGGACTACTTGTCACCAAGCCGGGGCGAAGGCACCGGCGACGGCGAGTCGGTCGGAGTGGCCTTGGGCAACGGAGCCGGAGCACTGCAGGGCGCGTAGCCACTCGTGGAGGAGTCGCTGTTGTTCGGGCCCGTGACCGACAGCGTCACATTGCCGCCGTGGGCGTGCCGGCCCGTCAGCTTGTCCTTCGAGAGGGAGACGCGCTCGGAACCGCCGTGACGGCCGAACTCGGCCACACCACTGGACACGGTCGCACCGTTGAGCGTCCAGCTCCACTTCACCCGGGCGGCGCCGGTCGAGCGGATGGTGCCGGAGGCGCTCAGCGAGCACGCGTTCGTGGTCGACGCCGAGCTGGACGCGCTCACCTTGGCGCGGGAGTCAGGCGCGGGGAAGGAAGGCTTGTCGTCCTTGCACCAGACCTTGTAGTACGCGCGGTTGGAGTACGCGGTGTCCGGACGGAGCACCTGCAGCTGCGCCCAGCCACGCTGGCTGTGACGCGGCGCGAAGCTGAAGCCGACCTTGCGCGCGTCGCGGACCTTGACCTTGCCGTAGTCGACCACGTCACCGTTGAGGACCCAGCGGTAGCGCACCCACGACGGGCGGTCGGTCTTGATGACGCCGGCGACGCCGATCCTGTCACCGGGGTTGCAGGAGCCGACGTACCTGCTGGGGTGGACCCAGGCACGCGCCGACACGTTCCGGTCGAGGTGCGTACGCACTTCCTTCAGCTTCTTCTCCGCCTCGCAGGAGACCGAGAAGTAGCCCTTCTTGGAGGTGACCTTCTTCGGGCCGAGGACCTGGACGGCCTCCCAGCCCTTCTTGATGTCGTCCTTGAAGGTGATGGACTGCTTGACGGTGACCGTCTTGGTGCCCTTGCCCTTGAGCTTGATCGTCTTGACCTTGCTCTTGGAGCCGTCACCGTGCAGCCAGCGGTAGGCCAGCTGCGTCTTGCCCTTGACAGGCACCTTGACCTTGGCCGAGAAATTCACCTTGACCGGGCAGGAACCTTCGTAACTACGAGTGGAGGCCTTCGGCCGCGCGACCGTGACCTTCGAGCTCGCCTTCGCCTTGGCGGAGGCGGCCGTGGCCATGGTCGCCGCCTGGGCGGGGCTGGAGGCCAGACCCGCGGCCAAGGCGGCCAGCACCGCGGTCGACGCACCGATCGCCGCCGCTCTACGTGCCAACCCAACAGACATCATGTGAGTGTGCTCCATTCCTTGAGGGAAGAGGCGCTCGGGAACGGTCGCCACGCCGGCACCTTCCGTGCACAGCGATATGGCAAAGCCCCCGTATGCACCTTTACTCAAGCACAATACTGATCGCGCCCTCAACATGATGCATAGACCGGAAATGTCCGGATTTCTTCAGCTATCGAGCTATGGACCAAGCAATACCGTCAAGGATGTCATGTTCGCTAACAACGACCTGCGGAAATGCGAATCGGCGTACGATCCGGTCGAGAATGAGCGCCCCCGCACCAATTACATCCACCCGTCCCGGATGCATGACCGGAACCGCGGCGCGCTCACCGTGCGTCATCGCGAGCAGCCGCCGCGTCACGTCGTGCACCTGTTCGGCGGACAGGCGCGAATGGTGGATGCGGACCGGGTCGTAGGCGGGCAGATCGAGCGCCATCCCCGCCACCGTCGTCACCGAGCCCGCCAGGCCCACGAGCGTGTGCGCCCGCCGCACCGGCACCGCCGACTCGACGCGGTCGAGCGCCGCCTCGATGTCGGCGACCACGGCCTCCAGAGCGGGCGCCGCCGGCGGGTCGCCGTCACGCAGATGCCGCTCGGTGAGGCGTACGCAGCCGATGTCCACCGACAGCGCCGCCTCGGCGTGCTCCGAGCCGACCACGAACTCCGTGGAACCGCCGCCGATGTCGACCACCAGATAGGGGGGCAGCGGCCCCTGCGGCACCTCGGTCTCGGGCGACAACCTGACCAGGCCCTTGGTCGCGCCCGTGAACGACAGCTCCGCCTCCTCGTCGCCCGTCACGACCTCCGGCTCCACCCCGAAGATCTCGCGCACGCCGGTCACGAACTCCTGCCGGTTGGCCGCGTCCCGGGTGGCGCTCGTGGCCACCACCCGGGTCGCGGTCGCGCCGTGCCTGTCGATCAGCTCGCGGTAGGCGCGCATCGCCTTGAACGTACGGTCGAGCGCGTCGGGGGCCAGCCTGCCGGTGCGGTCGACCCCCTGCCCCAGGCGGACGATCTCCATCCGCCGCTCGACGTCGTCCAGCACGTCATCGCCGACGTCGGCGATGAGCAAACGTACGGAGTTGGTGCCGCAGTCGATCGCGGCTACACGCATGGTCCGTCACTCCACCATTCGGGGAGGGCGTCGAGCGTCTCCCTGCCGATCGGGTTGACGCCGGGCGCCGCCAGCTCGTGGGCGACGAGCGCGTGCAGGCACTTGACCCGCCGCGGCATGCCGCCCGTGCTCTGCATGTCGCGCGGCAGCGGCTCAAGCCCCTGCTCCCGCGCTGCCTGGTCGCGCCTGGCGACGTAGTCGTCGTGGGCGGCCTCGTAGGCCCGCGCCAGCTCCGGCTCGGTGGCCAGCCTCGCCTGCATCTCACGCATCAGGCCGGAGCCCTCCAGCGTCCCGATGGCCGAGGCCGCCTTCGGGCAGGTCAGGTAGTAGAGGGTCGGGAACGGCGAGCCGTCGGGCAGGCGCGGCGCGGTCTCCACGACGTCAGGGTTGCCGCACGGGCAGCGGTGCGCCACCCCGCGCAGCCCTCTGGGAGGCCGGCCCAGCTGCCGCCGCACGACCTCGGCGTCTTCAGCGTCCACCACGTTCCTTCCCGGTGACCGCCCGGCGTCCGGTGTCCTTGTCCGCGGCCTCGACGGACTCCCAGAGCGTTTGGTACCACGGCGGCACCGTCGCGGGCCGCTTCACTTCCGCCTGCTCCTTGCCCCGGCCGGGGGCCATCACGACATAGCACTTCTCGCCCGGGCCGCAGTAGTGCAGCCGCTCCTTGGCGGTCTTCTTGATCCAGTTGGGATCGTCGCTCTGCCGGTCGCGGGCCAGCAGGGCCTGCCGCTCCGCCTCCACCATGGCCTTCTCCTCGAGCGCCTCCGCGATGCTGCGGCGCAGACTGATGTATTCGCGGACAGGGTAGGCCAGGCTCATCGCGATCGCGCACACCACGACGGCCAGGATGGCGGCCCGTCCGGTCAACTGTGGTCTCTTCGCCATGTGCCGCACTCCCTGCTCGTTGCCTCGTCTCCGGAGACGGCCCCGTCGCCGTGAGGAGCCGCCGGCAGAAGCCACCGTAAGGAGCCGCCGGTCACCGCGCCCGCGCTCCCGCCGTCGCATCGGCTAGGGCGTCGGCGCCTCCTCGCTCGAAACTAGCGCCGGAAGCGCGGGAAAGCCGCGCGACCCGCGTAACGGGCGGCGTCGTCCAGAAGCTCCTCGATGCGCAGCAGCTGGTTGTACTTCGCCACCCGGTCGGAACGGGCAGGGGCGCCGGTCTTGATCTGGCCGCAGTTGACCGCCACCGCGAGGTCGGCGATCGTCGTGTCCTCCGTCTCACCGGAACGGTGGCTCATCATGCACCGGTAGCCGCTGCGGTGGGCCAGGTCGACCGCGTCGAGCGTCTCCGACAGCGTGCCGATCTGGTTGACCTTGACCAGCAGGGCGTTGGCCGTTCCCTCCTGGATGCCGCGCTCCAGGCGCTCCGGGTTGGTGACGAACAGGTCGTCGCCGACGAGCTGCACCTTGTCGCCGAGCGCCTCGGTGATGGCCTTCCAGCCGGCCCAGTCCTCCTCGTCGAGCGGGTCCTCGATCGAGACGAGCGGATAGCTCGCGACCAGGTCGGCGTAGAACTCGATGAGCTCCTGCGCCGACAGGCCCTTGCCGTCGATCGTGTAGACGCCGTCCTTGTGGAACTCGGAGGCGGCCACGTCGAGCGCCAGCGCGACGTCCTCGCCCGGCACGTAACCGGCCCGCTCGATCGCCACCAGGATCAGGTCGAGCGCGTCGCGGTTGGACGGCAGGCTGGGCGCGAAGCCGCCCTCGTCGCCCAGCCCCGTGGCGTAGCCCTTCTCCTTGAGCACGCGCTTGAGCGCGTGGTAGACCTCGGTGCCGACGCGCACGGCCTCGCGGAACGTCTCCGCGCCGATCGGTGCGATCATGAACTCCTGGATGTCGACGTTGGTGTCGGCGTGGGCGCCGCCGTTCAGAATGTTCATCATCGGGACGGGCAGCACGTGGGCGTTGGGGCCGCCGACGTAGCGGAAGAGCGGCAGGTCTGCGCTGTCGGCGGCCGCCTTGGCCACGGCCAGCGAGACGCCCAGGATGGAGTTGGCGCCGAGCTTGGCCTTGTTGGGCGTGCGGTCCAGGTCGATCATGATCTGGTCGACGATGCGCTGGTCCTCGGCCTCGACCCCGTGGATCTCATCGAAGATCTCGTCGGTCACGGCGAGCACGGCCTTCTCCACGCCCTTGCCGCCGTAACGGTTGCCACCGTCGCGCAGCTCGACCGCCTCGAACTGGCCGGTGGACGCCCCGCTCGGCACTGCGGCACGGCCAGTGCTGCCGTCGTCGAGCACGACCTCGACCTCGACCGTCGGGTTGCCCCGCGAGTCGAGGATCTCGCGGGCGTATACGACCTCGATGGTAGCCACGGGATGCGCTCCTAAATCGAAAGGCAATATGCCGTCAGAGCCTATCGGTACGTCCGCTCAGCGCGACGACTCCCACGTGCGTACCCTGTCTCGATAGGTGCGGGCGGCGGCCCGCAGCTCGGCCTCGGCGTCGAGCCCGGCCTCCGAGGCCCTGCGCACCAGGTCGAACAGCTCCCTGGCCACTCCCTGGCCGACGGCGGCCGACAGCGCCTCCGGCGCCCCCGCGCGTTCGGCCCTGCGCACGAGCTGGGCGGCGAGCGAGAGCGCCGGCTGCCCCATGGGCACGCCGTCGAGCGCCGACTCCCTGCCCTTGGCCGCCCGCTCCGCCGCCTTGATCGTCTCCCAGTTGTCGTTGACCTCGTCGGCGCTCTCCGCCCGCACCGAGCCGAACACGTGGGGGTGGCGGCGTACGAGCTTGCCGACGATGCCCTCGGCGACGTCGTCCATGTCGAAGCCCTCGGCCACCCGCGCGTGGAAGACCACCTGCAGCAGCAGGTCGCCGAGCTCCTCGCGGAGCGCGGGATAGTCGCCCTGCTCGATCGTCTCCAGCACTTCGTACGCCTCCTCGAGGAGGTACGGCACCAGCGACTCGTGCGTCTGCCTGCGATCCCACGGGCACTCGCTGCGCAGCCGGTCCATCACCGCGACCAGGTCGAGCACCCGCGCCCCCGGCAGGTCGTAGGACCCCGGCATCACCTCGATCAGCGGCGGCTCGTCGAGCCCGATCGCGGCGTTGCCCACCGCCCGCATGAAGGCCTCGTCGTCCTCGGCCAGCCACACGACCGTCCCGGCGACCGCCCTTCGCGCCAGCTCACGCGCGTCGGGCTCGACGACCTCCACCTCGACGCCGGCCTCGGCCAGGTAGGGGAGCTGGGGGTGCGCCGCGTCACCGGTCAGCACCGGCCCTGAGCGCAACGCCTGCCAGGCCTGGTGGCTCAGCAGGCCAGGAGCGACCCTGGGCGAGGTGGTGACGACGATCAGCGGCACGGGCTAACCCTGCTGCTGCGGCTGCTGCGGCTCGGAGGCCTTGCCGAACCTGCCGTTGTCGACGAACATCGCCGGGTTCTGCTGCGAGCGCTGCGGGTTGAGCGCGCCGTAGCGGGGGCTGTAGACGACCTTCACCGAGCTCAGCTCCTTGGTGAGCCGGTCGGCGCCGTCCTGGCCGCTGCCGAACCGCTGGCGCAGCTTCTCCAGGCCGGCGAACGCCATGCCGTAGTCCTGCGCTTCCTGGGGTGCGCTGGCGGCGGGACCGAGCAACAGGTTGAGCTCGGCGGACGGATATTGGCCCGGGTCCTTGAGCACGTTGTCGATCTCGGTCTGGCTCACCTGCACGTTGTGCCGCTCCAGGACCTGCTTGATCATCAGCACGTCGGCCATGCGTCGCAGCACACGCTGGCTGGCCGGTGTGCCCTGCTCCTGCTCCACCGCCTCCTCGAGGCTCCTGCCCGAGAGCGCGGCCTCCAGCTCCGGAGGCAGCTTGACGTTGCGCATGGCGGCGACGTAGGCCTTCGTCTCCTCGTTCAGCTCGCTCGCGGAAATGCGCTCGTTCCCCACCACGGCGGCGGCGCCGGCCTGCATGGGCGAGGAGCAGGCGGTCAGCGCGATGCCCGCCGCCGCGGAGGCCGCAGCCACTCGTATCGACTTCAACGTACGTCCCTTTCCGACCGTAAACCGCCGCTAGCTTACCCGTGCGGGCTCGAGGAACATCGCCTCGACCAGATCGCCACACCATTTGAGCAGGTCGAGGTCGCGCAGCGGCTGCCCGCCCAGCGGCTTGGTCTTGGGAACCGGGACCAGCAGAGTCTCCGCCGCCTGCTTGTATATCGCTTTCTTGTAAAGCCGGTCGAGCCGGACCTGCTGCGACTCCTGCAACCGCACCGGGCCGAACTTGATGTTCTGGCCCTGCAGCGTGACGTCGGACAGCCCGGCCGTGCGCGCCTTGATGCGGAACCTGGCGACCTCCAGCAGGTTCTCCACCTCCCTCGGCGGCCTGCCGTAACGGTCGGTCAGCTCGTCGCGCACCTCGTCGATGTCGGTGGGCGAGGCGATGGCCGCGATCCGTTTGTACGCCTCCAGGCGCAGCCGCTCCGAGGTGACGTAGTCGTGCGGGATGTGGGCGTTGATCGGCAGCTCGACCTTGACGTCGAGCTGTTCCTCCGGCGCCGCGACGCCCGACAGCTTGGCCTTCTGTTCCTGCACGGCCTCGGCCATCAGGCGTACGTAGAGGTCGAACCCGACTCCCGCGATGAACCCTGACTGCTCGGCGCCGAGCACGTTGCCCGCGCCGCGGATCTCGAGGTCCTTCATCGCGACGTACATGCCGGCGCCCATCTCGGTGTGCTGCGAGATCGTGGCCAGCCGCTCGTGCGCGGTCTCGGTCAGCGGCTTCTCCGGCGGGTAGAGGAAGTAGGCGTAGCCGCGTTCCCTGCCTCGCCCGACCCGCCCTCTGAGCTGGTGGAGCTGCGACAGGCCGTAGTTGTCGGCCCGGTCGACGATCAGCGTGTTGGCGTTGGGCACGTCGAGCCCGGACTCGACGATCGTGGTGGAGACGAGCAGGTCGTACTCGCGCTCCCAGAAGCCGATCATGATCTTCTCGAGCTGGTGCTCGTTCATCTGCCCGTGGGCCACGGCGATGCGCGCCTCGGGCACCAGCTCGCGCAGCCGCGCGGCGACCCGGTTGATCGAGGCGACCCGGTTGTGCACGAAGAAGATCTGGCCGTCGCGCATCAGCTCGCGCCTGATCGCCGCCGCGATCTGCTTCTCGTCGTACGGCCCCACGAACGTGAGGATCGGGTGCCGTTCCTCGGGCGGCGTGAGGATCGTGGACATCTCGCGGATGCCGGTCAGCCCCATCTCCAGCGTGCGCGGGATCGGCGTGGCCGACATGGCCAGCACGTCGACCTGCGTGCGGAGATGTTTCATCGCCTCTTTGTGCTCGACGCCGAACCGCTGCTCCTCGTCGATGATGATCAGCCCGAGTTCCTTGAACCTGACCTCGGGGCTGAGCAGCCGGTGCGTGCCGATCACGACGTCGACGGCCCCGGCCCTGAGGCCTTCGAGGGTGGCCTTGACCTCGCCGTCGGTCTGGAAGCGCGAGACGGCCCTGATCTCGACGGGGAAGCTGGAGAACCGCTCGGCGAACGTCGACATGTGCTGCTGCACCAGCAGCGTCGTGGGCACCAGCACGGCGACCTGCTTGCCGTCCTGCACCGCCTTGAACACCGCCCGCACCGCGATCTCGGTCTTGCCGTAGCCGACGTCGCCGCAGATCAGCCGGTCCATCGGGACGCCGCGCTCCATGTCGCGCTTGACCTCGTCGATGGCCTCCAGCTGGTCGCCGGTCTCGGCGTAGGGGAAGGCGTCCTCCATCTCCCGCTGCCACGGGGTGTCGGCCCCGAAGGCGTGCCCTGGCGAGGCCATGCGGGCGGAGTAAAGTCTGATCAGCTCTCCGGCGATCTCCTTGACCGCCTTCTTCGCCCGCGACTTGGCCTTGGCCCAGTCGGCGCCGCCCATGCGGTTGAGCGTGGGCGCCTCGCCGCCGACATAGCGGGTGACCTCGTCGAGCTGGTCGGTGGGCACGTAGAGGCGGTCGCCCTTGGCATATTCGATGACGAGATATTCGCGGGTGGCGCCCTGGACCGTGCGCTGCACCATCTCGACGTAGCGGCCCACGCCGTGCTGCTCGTGCACCACGTGGTCGCCGACCTTGAGCTGCAGCGGGTCGACCATGTTGCGGCGGCGCGAGGGCAGCCGCCGCATGTCCTTGGTCGACGCCTTCTGCCCGACCAGGTCGAGATGGGTGAGCACGGCCAGGCCCGGCGTGATGAAGCCGTGCTCGATCAGGCCGGTCGTGACGTGCACGACCCGGGGCTCGGGCGGCTGGTCGAGGAACTCCCGCAGCCTCGCGGGCACGTCGACGCCCTTGAGCAGCTCCACCATGCGCTCCGCGGGCCCGTGGCCCTCGCTGAGCAGCACGACCGCCTTGCCCTCGGCCAGCCAGCCCTTGATGTCGGCCAGCGCCCTGGCGGTGTCGCCGCGGTAGGCCTCGGAGTCGTGCGCGTCCAGCTCGACGCCCGCGCCGAACGGGGCCATGGTCCACCAGGGCTGGCCCAGCGCGTCCGCGTGCGTACGGATCTCCTCGAGCGAGCGGAACGCCGCCGCCCCCAGGTCGATGGGCGCCTCGCCGCCGGCCGCCGCGTTGATCCACGAGGCCTCCAGGAACTCCTGCGAGGTGTGGACGAGCTCCTCCGCCCGGCTCCTGATGCGCTCGGGGTCGCACACGAACACCGCCGACCTGGCCGGCAGGTGGTCGAGCAGCAGATCCATATCCCCTGCCAGCACGGGCGCGAACGCCTCCATGCCCTCCACCGGCGTGCCGTCGGCGAGCTGGTCGAGCACCTCGGCCAGCGCCGGGTGCCGCTCGGCCAGCTCGCGGGCCCTGGCCCTGACCTCGTCGGTCAGCAGCAGCTCGCGGCACGGCGGCGCGAACAACCCGTCCTCGGCCGCCTCCAGCGAGCGCTGGTCGGCCACCTTGAACCAGCGGATCTCCTCGACCGTGTCACCCCAGAACTCCAGCCGCAGCGGGTGCTCCTCGGTCGGAGGGAAGACGTCGAGCAGCCCGCCGCGCACGGCCACCTCGCCGCGCTTCTCCACCATGTCGACCCGGTGGTAGCCGTTGTCGACGAGGTTGGTGACCACCTCGTCGAGGTCGGCGTCGTCGCCCGCGCGCAGCCTGATCGGCTCCAGGTCGCCGAGCCCTTTCACGATCGGCTGCAGCAGCGCCCTGAGCGGCGTCACGATCACGCTGAGCGGCCCGGCGGCGGTGTCGTCCTTGATCGGGTGGGCCAGCCGCCTGAGGACCGCGAGCCGCTGGCCGACGGTGTCGCTGCGCGGTGAGAGCCGCTCGTGCGGCAGCGTCTCCCACGCGGGGAACACCGCCACCGAGCCCTGCTCCGCGGGGTCGATCAGGCTGGTCAGCGCCGCGGCCAGGTCTTCGGCCTCGCGCCCCGTCGCGGTGACGGCGAGCACGGTGCGCTGGTCGTGACCCGCGAGGGCGGCCACGCCGAACGGCCGCAGCGCGGACGGCGCGACCAGCGCGACATCGCCGCCCTCGTCGAGGGCGGCGGCCAGTTTCGGGTCAGCGCGAACAAGGTCAAGCAGTCCGGAAAGACTCATCAGATACGCCCACAGCCCCACTTGCGGCAACACGACTACCCCCGGCCGGGACAGGTCGCGGGGGTTCCTTACCCAGGGTACTCGCCGCTCCGGCTCACCCGAGCTTGTAGCCGGGCACCGAGGGCCAGCGCACGGTGAGCACGGTGGAGGCCGCCTCCGCGCGCCACGAATGGTCGACGCCCTTGCCCCAGACCACGTAGTCGCCCTGCTCGGCCAGCAGCACGTCGCGGCCGCGGAACTCGACCACGAAACGCCCGCTGATCAGGACGAGCAGGGCGGTACGCGTCTCGCCGACGGCCCACGCCGCCCGGCGGTCGCCCGGCGGGTGCACACCCCACTTGATCTCGACGTCCTCGCTGTGGCGCGGATCTCCGGGGGGCTTGAAATGGCCGAGGAGCCAGCCGGCGTCACCCGCGCCGTCGACGCCCGCGTTGCCCACGTAGATCCGCGACTCGGGCACCTCATCGCTCACAGGCCAGGACGCTAGCAGGGAAATGCATTACTCATCACGATTGATTGATTACTGTGGGTGACATGTCTGAGGTGCGATCTGTCGCCCAGCGGGGCGACCTCTTCGGTCAGCGGGTCCGCGAGCACTGCGCGATGCAGCCGCACAGGCGGCTCGACGTGCTGGTCGCCGGCTGCGCGCAGGACGGGCCGCTCGTCCTCGAGCACGTCGAGACCAGAGCCACGGGAGCCGACGAGGATCACCCCGTCATCCGGCGGATTCTCGAGGAGCGGGCAGACCTCGCGTCGTGGTCGCTCGGCGACCTGCGCTGCGTGCCCATGCCGCCCAGGTCCTACGACGTGGTGCAGGTGTCGTTCCTGCTGGAGCGGGTCAGGCACGCCGAGCTGGTCTTCGACCGCCTGCTGCAGTCGCTGCGCCCGGGCGGCCTGGTGCTGCTGCGTATGCGCGACCGCGGGTCCGCCTACGGCCTGCTCGACCGGGTGACGCCGTCGTGGCTGCGCGGCCTGCTGTGGCGCTCGCTCGTGCCGCCGGGCTGGCCGGGCCCGCTGCCTGCCGTCTACGAGCCGCTGTCGTCGAGCGACGGCCTGCACGCGTTCTGTCTCAGCCGCGGCCTCATGATCACCGACGAGCTGCGCAACACCAGCGGTCCCGCACGCTCGCGCCGCATCGGCGCCGCCGCCATCGCGGCGATCTCCAAGCTGACCAACGACCGCTATCCCGCCTCCCACGACGAGATCACCATGGTGATCAGGAAGCCCCAGCACCACTTCGCCCGGCTCATCTAGTGCCACACTGTTTCCACCCGCTAGGATTCTTTCCTACCAATTCAATCGGATTAGTTGGGATGAGGGATACGTGGAGTGGACCCCCGACCCGCGCGAGCTGGCCGATCTCGAGCTGCTGGTCTGCGGCGCGTTCGAGCCGCTGACCGGGTTCCTCGGGCACGACGACCTGCGCACCGTGCGCGAGCGCGGCACGCTCGCCGACGGCACTCCGTGGCCGGCTCCCGTCACCCTCCATCTGCCCGCCGACGTCACTCCGGGCGACGAGGTCACGCTGCTCGACCCCGAAGGGTTGCCGCTGGCCGCGCTCACGGTGACCGCCCACGAGCCCGACGGGCTGACCTCCGGTCCCGTCCGCGGCCTCGGCACGCCCGAGCACGGGCCGTTCGCGCGCCTGCGGCGCACGCCGGCCGACGTGCGGGCCGAGCTCGGCGGCCGGCCCGCGCTCGCCGTCACGATGCGTGGGCCACTCGACGACCTCTCCGAGATCGTCGCCACCGCGAAAGAGCTCGACGCGGTGATCCTGCTGCTCCCCCTGGCCTACGGCGAGGCCGGCCCCGCCGTCGTACGCGCCGCGCTGCGCGCACGTGACCAACTGCCCGGGGACACGCTCGTCGTCTCCGTCCCCCTGGCGCCGCGCGACGAGCCGGAGATCGATGTGGAGCTGCGCGAGCACGTCGCCACCTCCTACGGCGCGACCGAGCACCTGCCGGGGCCCGACCCCGTGCACATCCCGGGCCCGCCGCACCGGCGCGGCCTCGTGGTCTTCTTCACCGGGCTGTCCGGCTCCGGCAAGTCCACCATCGCCCGCGGCGTGCGCGACGCGCTGCTGGAGCTCGGCACCCGCACGGTGACCTACCTCGACGGCGACGTGGTGCGCCACCTGCTGTCCAAGGGCCTGACCTTCTCCAAGGCCGACCGCGACCTGAACATCCGCCGCATCGGCTTCGTCGCCGCCGAGGCCGCCAGGCACGGCGGCCTGGCGATCTGCGCGCCCATCGCCCCCTACGCGGCCACCCGCGCGGAGGTGCGCGAGACGGTCGAGTCCGTCGGCGCGGACTTCCTGCTCGTGCACGTCGCCACGCCGCTGGAGGAGTGCGAGCGGCGCGACCGCAAGGGCCTGTACGCCAAGGCCCGCGCCGGCCTCATACCCGAGTTCACCGGCGTCTCCGACCCCTACGAGGAGCCGGACGACGCCGATCTGACCATCGACACCACGCACATCACGATCGAGGCGGCCGTCTCCCGGGTCCTGGAGACGCTGAGATCAGGAGGGTGGGTCCGGTGACGGAGCCGTGGAGGGCAGTGGTGAGTGACCGATGAGCGCGGATCCGGCGCTGATCGGCGGGTCGTTCCTGGTGGCGATCGTGGTGGGCCTGACCGGCATGGGCGGCGGAGCCCTCATGACGCCCATGATGATGTTGTTCTTCAACGTCCCGCCGCTGGCCGCCGTCTCGAGCGACCTGGTCGCCTCGGCCGTGATGAAGCCGGTCGGCGGCGTGGTGCACCTGCGCACCGGCACGGTCAACCTGCGCCTGGTGGCCTGGTTGTGCGCGGGTTCGGTGCCGGCCGCGTTCTGCGGGGTGTTCCTGGCCAGGGCGTTCGCGGTCACCGACGCGGTCAAGTACGCCCTCGGTGTGGCCCTGCTGCTGGCCGTGGCCGGCATGGCGGTCAAGACCTGGCTCGGCGGGAGGGGCGGCACGTCGAGCGCGCATGAGATCGTCGTGCGCCCAATTCCGACCCTACTGGTCGGTACGGTAGGCGGGCTGGTCGTCGGCGTCTCGTCCGTCGGGTCGGGATCGCTGATCATCGTGGCCCTGCTCGCCCTCTATCCGGCGCTCAAGGCCAACCAGCTCGTCGGCACGGATCTCGTGCAGGCCGTGCCGCTGGTCGTCTCCGCGGCGCTCGGGCATCTGCTGTTCGGCGACTTCCAGGCGGACCTCACGCTGTCGCTGCTCATCGGCTCGATCCCGGGCGTCTATCTCGGCGCCAGGATCTCCTCGCGCGCACCGGGCGGCCTCATCAGGGCGATGCTGGCGATCGTCCTGCTCGCCTCCGCACTCAAGCTGCTCGACGTGGACAACACGGTCACGGTCTGCGCCCTGGCCGCCGCCACCGTGGTCACCGTCGTGGGGTGGCGTCTGCGCGACAGGGCCGAGACACCCCGGCCTCGGGAGACGGTCGGCACCCGCTAGGGCCGCGGCACGGGGGTCGCGCGGAAGTAGGGGTCGCGGGCGAGCGCGGTGAACGCGCGGCCGGCCGCCTCGTCGGAGTCGAAGCTGGTGTCGCCGCGCGGCGCCTGCGGCGAATCGAAGTAGATCAGCGCCTTGATCTGGGGATAACGCTTGATCTGGCGGCGTACGGACTCGAAGAAGGCCCGCTTGAACGAGCGGTCGAGCGGCCGCGAGAAGGCTCCCCACTCGGCGACCATGACCGGCTTGCCGGGGAAGCGGGCCTGCATCCACCGGTAGAAGCCGGGCCAGTCGGGATATTCCTTGCGGGTCTTGTTCACGAGGCTTTCGAAGTCGTCGACCCGGTGGTCGGCGTAGGGGTCCATGGCCACCCAGTCGACCACGTCGTCGCCCGGGTAGAGGTCCTCGAACCAGGGTTTGGCCGCCCAGTTGGGCGCCCCCATGTACGTCATCACCGTGACGGCGTTCTTCACGCCCTGCTCGCGCAGCCTGAGCACGATGTGCCGGAACATCGCCGCGTAGTCGGTGGCCTGCATGCCCGAGCCCGACGAGGAGTCCACGTCGTTCTCCGGCTCGTGGTGCAGGGTGAGGAAGAAGCGTTCGGGGAAGGTGCGCCGGAGGTAGCCGGCCAGGCGGTCGATCCTCGCGTCGAGCGCGCCGTCGGCGATCTCGGCCCACTTGTGGTCGAACGACGGCTTCCAGTTGATCAGGAGCAGCCTCGGCCTGGCCGGGTCGCGGGCCAGCCTGACCTCGGCGTCGGTCGGGAACAACTCGCTGCCCCGGTGATAGACGTGCAGCACGTCGGCGCCGGCGTGCATGCGCGACTCGGCGCCGCGCAACGCCTCCTCCACCGGGGCGCCGGTGAAGATCTCCGGCGCGATGCCCCACCAAGCGCCGCACGACGGGATGAGCTTGCTGGTGGCCGTGCACGCGGGCGGGCCCGCGACGTCACGTGCCGGCTCCTCGACCACGACCGGCGCCCCGGCGGTGGTGTCGGCCACGGTGGAGCAGGCGGCCAGCGTCGCGGCCACGGCCAGGATCAGGCCGGCGAATGCCACGTGTGTCGTGTTCTGAGAAATTCCCCGTTGCCGCAAAGCCTTCCAACCCCCCTTGTCGAACGACCCTGCCTGTCAAACCTGAACCTTGCCATGTCATTCCGCGAACTTCAGCCAGTGTGGAAGTCTCCCCACGTCACCAGGGCCGCCAGTCCGCCCGAATTTTCTGCATATTTCGATTTATGGAGGGGCTTCTTTGTGGCCGTACCGGAGAAAATCTTGTGTATTCAGCCGAGGTGAAGGCGGGCGGCCCTATAGTGGGCGCACATCCAGGCCGGTGACGCAGAGTCGCTGATCCATGACGACGTGCACATGACCCAGGAGAGCCCTCATGAGCCTGCCGCCGGACCCCCAGGTCCCCCGCTCCGGCGCCCGCCTGGACGAGCATCTCGGGCCTCTGCGCCGGCGGTGGGCGATCCTCACCGGATGCGTCCTGACCGGCGGGGCCACCGGGCTCGGGCTGCTGTGGCTCACACCGGCCGCCTACACCGCGACCACGCAGGTGCTCGTCATGCCCGTCGGCACGCAGGAGCCGGGCAACCAGGTGACCAACCGCCAGCGCGAGGCGCTCAACCTCGACACCGAGGCCCAGGTCGCCCAGTCGGCCGTGGTCGCCGAGCGGGCCGCCATGGCGCTGCGGGCCGCCGGCCCCGCTGAGCCCGCTGAGCCCGCGGAGCTCGCGGAGCTCGATGAGCTTGAGGTCTCGGTGCCGCCCAACTCCTCCGTGTTGCAGATCGCGGTGACCGCCGCCGAGCCGGCCGCCGCAGCCGCCCGGTCGCACGCCTACGCCGAGGCCTACCTCGCCCACCGACGCCACAACGCGCTGACCGCGATGGCCGAGCAGCAGCGGACGGTCCTCGGCAAGTACAGGCACGTCAGCTCCGCGATCGAGGCGACGATCAAACGACTGCACACGCTGCCCAGGGGCAGCGCCGAGCACGCCATCGCCGCCCAGCGCCAGACCGTGCTCAACCGGCAGGCCGCCAACCTCGCGCTGAAGTACGACGAACTGCGCACCGTCGCGGTGACCCCCGGCGCGATCATCAGCAAGGCCGAGCCGCCGACCGAGCCGAGCCGTCCCGCCCTGCCGCTCCACCTCGGCACCGGGATCATGGCCGGGCTGCTCGCCGGCGTCGCCGCCGCCCAGGCCCGCGACCGGCTCGACACCCGGCTGCGCACGGCCGCCGACATCGAGCGGCTCACCGGCCTGCCCGTCCTCGCCGACCTGTCGGATCCGCACGAGCACGACCTGCCCCACGATCTCGCCAGCGCCGTGGTCGCCGCATGCCCCGGCACCCGGTTGCTGGTCAAGGCGCTGCCCGCGCACCTCTACCTCTCGTCACCCGCCGAGCCGCTCACGGTCGGCGCCCCGCTGACGGTGCTCGACGGCTCCGACGTGCGCGACCTGTCCAGGGCCGACGCGGCCCTGCTGCTCGTCGGGCTCGGCCTGGTCACCTCCACCGAGGTCACGGCCGCGCTACGCCGCCTGGCCCGGCACGACGTGCCCGTCATCGGCGCGGTGGCGGCCACCGACGCGGTGCCGGCGTTCGTCCCCTTCATCGAGGCACGCCCGCACGCCTCGCTCGGCAAGCTCGTCGCGACCGGCGAGCTGGAAGTGAGCGTGCCCGCGGAGGGCACGCGCATGGAGGCGCTGCACCGGCCCAGGCGGCGGGGCAACCCGGCGTGAAAGGCCCCGCGTGGCCCATCGCCGCACTGCTGGTCGGCTATCCGATCTGGTGGGCGCTCGGGTTCGGTGGCCTGTCGGTGATCGTCGTGGCGGCGCCCATGGCGGTGATCCTCTGGCGGCGCAGGCCGATCAGGGTACCGCGCGGGTTCGGGTGGTGGCTGCTGCTGCTGGCCGGCTATCTGGTGAGCGGGCTGATGCTGGCGGAGATGCCGCCCGGCACCTACGGCGAGCTCGGGCCGGGCCGGATCATCGGCTACGGCATGCGGCTCACGCTCTACGTGGCGATCCTCGTCGTGGTGCTCTACCTCGGCAACCTGACCGAGCGCGAGCTGCCGCAGCTGCGCCTGGTGCGGATGATGGGCGCGCTCTTCGTCACCACGGTCGCGGGCGGGCTGCTCGGCGTGCTGTTCCCGTCGTTCTCCTTCACCTCACCGGTCGAGCTGCTGCTGCCCGGCTGGATCGGCGAGAACCCGTTCGTCCAGAACCTCATCCATCCCACCGCCGGCCAGACGCAGAAGGTGCTCGGCTACGCCATGCCGAGGCCGGAGGCGCCGTACGAGTGGGCCAATGCGTGGGGCAGCAACGTGTCGGTGCTGCTGGTCTGGTTCGTGGTCGGCTGGTGGGTCTACGGCGGCCGGCTGCGTAGGGTGCTCGCCGTCGTGCTGATCGCCCTGGCCGCCGTCCCCATCGTGTACTCGCTCAACCGCGGCCTGTGGATCGGGCTCGGCCTGGCCGTGCTCTACCTGATCGTCCGGGTGGGAGGGCGTACGCGGGTCGCGCTCTGCGGGGGCGTGGCCGTGGCGGCGCTGGCGTTCGCGCTCAGCCCGCTCGCCCCTCTGTTCGCGCAGCGGCTGGACAAGCCGCACTCCAACGACATCAGGGCCTTCACCGTGAGCGCGACGCTCGCCGCCGCCACGCACTCCCCGGTCATCGGCTACGGCAACACGCGCAACGCGACGGGCAACCACCGCACGATCACCACGGGCAAGACCCAGTGGTGCACGGGCTGCGGGCATCCGCCGCTGGGCGGCGACGGGCAGCTCTGGCTGCTCATCATGACGCAGGGCTTCACCGGGGCGGCGCTCTACGTGGCGTTCTTCGCGGGGGCCATCCGGCGTCACTGGCGTGACCGCAGCCCCGTCGGGCTGGCCGGGGTGCTCGTGATGGGGCTCGTGCTGCTCTACATGTTCGTCTACGACGGCCTGGTCACGCCGCTCAGCCTGTACCTCATCTCGTTCGCCATCCTGTGGAGGAATGCATGACCGACGCCGCGGTCCGCCTCGGATATCTCGCGGAGACCGTGCGGCTGCTGTATCCGGGGCCGGGCTCGCCCCGCCCGTACACCGTGCTGCCGCACACGGCCCTGCCGCGCCGGCTCGCGCCGCGCCGCTGGTGGCACGTGGGGGCGCCGGTCGTGGTGCCGGTCGAGGGCTCGATCGCCGCGTACCTCAGCGAGGTCTTCGCTCGGCCGGTCGAGACGGTCCTGCACGTACGCCCGGCGCGACGGGCGAACCGCAAGCCCGTGCTGGAGGCGCGTTCGGAGGGGCGGCGGCTCGCGTTCGTGAAGATCGGCGACAGCCCGCGCGCCCGTGAGCTGGTCGCCGCCGAGGCGGCCGCTCTGCGCAGGCTGGCCGGGTGGCCGCTGGACACGGTGGTCGCGCCCAGGGTGTTGCACCACGGCTGCTGGAAAGGGCTCGCGGTGCTGGCGCTCGCGCCGCTGCCGGTCCGGCGTGGCCGGGTGCGCGAGCCGCTGCGGCTGGCCGCGATCAAGGAGATCGCGGCGACCGGCGGGCCGTCGCCGGCCTGGCACGGCGACCTCGCGCCCTGGAACATGTGCCCCTCCCCAGACGGCCGCCTGCTTGTGTGGGACTGGGAACGGTACGAGATCGGCGTGCCCTACGGGCTCGACGCCCTGCACCACTTCTTCCAGCGGGCCCTGCGCAGGATGAGCCCTCAGGTAGCGGCGCGCGCCTGCCTGGCCCAGTCCGTACGCGTGCTCGCGCCCCTGGGCGTGTCGGCGTCGGAGGCCAGGCAAACCGCCCTGCGGTACCTGATCGCGCTGGCCGGCAGGCACGCCGACGACGGCCACGCTCCGCTCGGTCCTCCCGAGACCTGGCTCTGCCCGGTGGTCGACCACGAGGAGCTGCTGACATGAAGGCGCTGAAGGCGCCGGTGTTGTCGTTGTCCAGGATCACGGGCAGGTTCACGTCGGGCGCTCGCATGGTGCCGTCGTTCCTGATCGTGGGGGCGCAGCGGTGCGGCACCACCTCGCTCTACCGCGCCCTGGAACGCCATCCGCTGCTGCTCAAGCCGGTGCTGCACAAGGGCGTGCACTATTTCGACGTCGGCTACGAGCGGGGGATGTCCTGGTATCAGGGCCACTTCCCGCTGCGGGCCGGCGCGGCGCTGCTCGGCCGCCGGTACGCCGCGCGGGCGCTGGCGTTCGAGTCGTCCCCCTACTACCTGTTCCATCCGCTGGCCGGGGAGCGCATCGCGGCCGACCTGCCGGGCGTGAAGCTGATCGTGCTGGTGCGCGACCCGGTCGAGCGGGCCTGTTCCGCGCACGCCCACGAGCTGGCCAGGGGTTTCGAGACGGAGTCGCACTTCGAGCGCGCGGTGGAGCTGGAGGAGCAGCGCCTGGCGGGGGCGGAGGAGCTGCTGCGCGACGATCCCTTCGCGCTCCACCACGCGCATCGCCACCAGGCCTACCTCGCCCGCGGCCGCTACGCCGACCAGCTCGACCGGCTGGAGCCGCTGTTCGGGCGCGAGCGCATCCTGGTGCTCGACAGCCACCTGTTCTTCGCCCGGCCGAAGGCGGTCTACGACCGGGTGCTGGACTTTCTTGAGGTGCCCCGGCTGGGCTATCCGGAGTTCGAGCGGCACAACGGCCGGGCGTTGCCGCGCCGGGTGTCACCCGATCTGGCGGGGTCGCTGCGGGAGCACTTCGCTCCGTACGACGCCCGGCTGGCGCGGTGGCTGGGCGGTGAGCCGTCGTGGCGTCAGTGATCGCCTCGGTGGGGC
>NZ_SMJZ01000039.1 GCF_004348345.1 Nonomuraea longispora | reverse complement strand
GCCGGTCAGGCGTCTCTCCCGCGCTCGTCCCCGGGGCGGGACATTTCGCCTTCCTCACAGTTGGATGCTCTCCGTAATGGAATGCCCTCGCAAACCCGACACGCTCAAACGCCTGGGCGGACGCGAGCGCGCGCCCCTCGCTCGACGAGCACCGCTCGGCCGCGGAGCACCGCTGGTCCGGCCCGTCGCTATCTCGATGTGATCGCATGGGTTTGACTGGTGCGGCGTCGCCGCGTTACGGTCGGCGGCATGTCAGGTCAATGTGAGCGCATTGGATTGCTATGAGTCTGGTCCGGCTGCTGCCGCTGGCCGGATCCCGCCGGTTCCTCCCCCTGGGGGTGTTCAGCGTGGGCGCGGCGGTGCTCGGGCCGCTCAGCACGATCCCGCTCCGCCGGCTGATCGACCACGGTGGCGCCACCGAGGTCGCCGCGCTGCTGCTCGCCCTGCTGGGGCAGGAGTTCTGCGCGGCGCTGCGGGAACCGGCCGGGGCCGCCGCCGCCCGGCGCATCGACGGCGTGCTGCGCGCGAGGGTGCGAGCCGCCGCGACGGCCATGCCGCTGGCGCGGCTGGAGAACCCTCAGGTGCAGGCCGACGTACGGCTGGCGCTGACCGGGCACCGCGGCAGGACGGCGGGCATGGCGGCGGTGGCGCAGGCCGGAGAGGCGAGCCGGGCGGCGGCGGCGCTGTTCGGCGCCGCCGTGCTGGCCGCGCACGTGTGGTGGGTGGCCGCGGCCGCGCTGGCCCTGTCGGTCGCGCAGAACCGCCGCATCGCCGCGATGCTCGTCGGCCCTGGCGGCGTGGAGTCCCTGGCCGACAGCCCCGAGCAGGTCCTGCGCCTGCGCCGGGCCGGCTACCTGGCCGAGCTCACCGGCGGCCCCCGCGCGGCCAAGGAGGTCCGCGTCTTCGGCGTGGACGGATTCCTCATCGGCCGGTACGTCGCCGCCATGCGCGCGTTCGTGACCCCGCAGGCGCGCGGACGCCGCGCCGTCGTGCACGGGTACGGCGTCGTGCTGGCGCTGCAACTGGCCGGCGCCGCCGGCACGTTCGGGGCGCTGGCCTGGCTGACCGCCGCCGGCACGCTGACAGCCGCCGCCCTGGCCCAGAGCGTGCTGGCAGCCTTGCTGGTCCTCGCGTACGGCGCGGGCGGGCACCAGATGTTCGAGATCGCCCACGGGAGCAAACCGTACGAGGCGGCAATGCGCGTGCTGGACCAGCCCCTCACCGCCGCCCCCACCGCCACGGCAGCCGAGGAGCCCGCCGAGGAGCCTGCGCTGGTCAGGGTGACCTTCGGCTATCCCGGCCGGGCGGAGCCGGTGCTCAAGGAGCTGGACCTGCGGGTGCGGCCGGGCGAGCGGCTGGCCGTGGTCGGGCTGAACGGCGCGGGCAAGACCACCCTGGTCAAGCTGCTCACCGGCCTGTACACCCCCCAGAGCGGCACCGTCGGCACCGCAGGAGACGCCGCCGTGGTCTTCCAGGACTTCGCCCGCTACTCGCTGCCGCTGCGGGACAACGTCCGCCTTGGCGCGCCCGCGCACGAGTGGACGGACGCCGACGTCCTGGCCGCGCTCGCCGCCGTCGACGCGCTCGACCTGCTCGAAGGGCTTCCCCAAGGGCTGGACACGCCGCTGTCGCGCTCGTTCACGGGCGGGCGGGACCTGTCCGGCGGGCAGTGGCAGAAGGTGGCGCTGGCCAGGGCGGTGTACGCCCTCGACGCGGGCCGGCGCATCCTGATCGTCGACGAGCCCACCGCCCACCTGGACGCGCGGGCCGAGCAGGAGGTGTTCGAGCGGCTGCTGGAGCGTACGCGCGGGCGCACCCTGGTGCTCATCTCGCACCGTTTCGCCACCGTACGCCGGGCGGATCGCATCGTCGTCCTCGACGGCGGCGCCATAGCCGAGCAGGGCGGCCACGCCGAGCTGCTGGCGATGGGCGGCCGTTACGCGCGCTGGCACCGCCTCCAGACCGCCCTGATCGCGGGGACGAGCCGGTGACCGCGATCCTGCGCACGCTGGTGTGCCTGGCCTGGCGCACCGACCGGCGGGCCTTTCTCACCCTGACCGTCTTCCTCGCCCTCGGCGCCGTCAGCCACGGCATGGTCGGCGTCTTCCTGCGCGCGCTCACCGACGCCGCCACCGCGGGCGACGGCGTGCGGGCCTCGTGGTGGGCCCTGGCCGCAGGGGCCGCGCTGGCCACGGGCGTGGCGCTCGGCCGTGCGGAGCTGACGCTGATGGAGGAGCTGGGGGAGCGCATGGGCCTTGCCGTGCAGGAGGAGATCCTCACCCTCTCCTCAGGTGTGCCCACCATCGAGCATCTGGAGCGGCCCGCGTACCTGGACAGGCTGGCCACGTTGCGTGAGGAGAGCCGGCAGCTGTACTTCGCGGTGTGGGCGCTCGCGCTGGTCGGCGAGCACGCCGTGCAGATCGGGCTCGGCGTCGTGCTCGTGGCCGCGGTGCATCCGCTGCTCACGCTGCTGCTGGGCGGAGCCGTGCTGCCGTCGCTGCTGGTACGCGGCCGCGCGGCCCGCCACGTCGACGCGGCCGTCGAGCGCACCGCCGAGACGGCCAGGCTGGAGGAGCACCTGTCCGAGTCCGTTACCACGCCGGAGACGGCCAAGGAGGTGCGGCTCGCCCGCGCCGCGCCCGCCCTGGAGGCGATGGCGGCGCAGCGGTGGGAGGAGGTGTCGGCGGGGTTGTCGCGGGCCAGGGTCCGCGCCGCGCTGCTCACGTTCGCCGGGTCCGGCACATTCCTCGCCGGGTACGTGTCGGCGCTCGGCTGCACGGCGTGGCTGGCCGCCCGGGGGCAGGCCACGGCCGGCGACGTGGTCCTGGTCGCCACGGTCGGGGTGCAGTTCGTCACCCAGGCCTCACGGCTGGCCTTCCACGTGGGGTCGGTGGCCGCCGGCCTGCGCGCCGCCGGGCGCCTCGCCTGGCTGCGCGCCTACGCCCGGACTCGTACGCCCCCCGCGGACGAGGCCGGAGGGGCCGAGCCGCCCGGAAGCCTCAGCTACGGCATCACGCTGCGGGACGTGTCGTTCACCTACCCCGGCACCACGAAGCCTGTGCTGCGCGGGATCGACCTCCGCCTGCCCGCCGGCGCGACCGTCGCGCTGCTCGGATCGCCGGGCTCGGGCAAGACCACGCTGGCCAAGCTGCTGTGCGGCCTGTACCAGCCCACGGGCGGGGAGATCCTGCTGGACGGAGTCCCGCTCCGCGACGTGCCCCTGGGGCGCTGGCGGCGCCGGATCAGCGCCGTGTTCCAGGACTGGGTGCCGTTCGAACTCACCGCCGCGGAGACCGTCGGCATCGGTGACCTGCCCCGCATGGGCGACCGCGCCGCCGTGGACCGGGCGCTGGGGCGGGCCGGCGCCACGGAGGTGGTGGCCGGGCTGCCGGAAGGCCTGGGCACCGAGCTGGGCGACAGCTTCGCGGGTGGGGTGAAGTTGTCCGGCGGACAGTGGCAGAGGCTGGCGCTGGCGCGCGCCTCGATGCGGGAGGAGCCGCTGCTGCTCGTGCTCGACGAGCCGACCGCCTCCTTGGACGCGCCCGCGGAGAGCGCGCTCTTCGCCCGGTACGCGCAGGCCGCCCGCCGCCACCGTGCGGCCATCACCCTCCTGATCACCCACCGCTTCCCGACGGTGCGCGTGGCCGACCTGATCGTGGTGCTGGAGACCGGGCGGATCGCCGAGCAGGGGAGCCACGACGAGCTCATGGCCCTTAACGGCCGCTACGCCGGGCTGCACGCCGTTCAGCGGGACGGCGAGGGCTGACCGGACGCGCGAGAGCGCGCGTCCATGCCGGACGCGCGCTCGTACGCGGGGGGCGGGGTCAGGCGGCGTACTCGGGGTAGCCGTAGCCGACGACCTCGGAGGTCGGACGGGTACGCTCCTCGACCTTGCCGTTGCCGGTGTTGCCTTCGATCGTGGAGATGGTGCCGTCGCCGTTGTCCTTCACGACGAAGCCGACGTGCTGGATGTCGCTGATGTCCTTGCCGCCGTCCCAGGAGAAGAACACCACGGCGCCAGGCTTGGCCTCGGTGCCGAAGCGGTCGTTGGCGGCGAACCACTTGGCGTGGGCGACGGTGTAGGCGTCCCAGCCGACCTGCGGACGGGCGCCGGTCTGCTCACCGACCCAGGAGACGAACATCGAGCACCAGGCGGCGTTCAGGTAGGCGGCCGGCTCGCCCCCGTCACGGGCGACGGTCTCGGCGGCGCGCTGCGAGTTGGCGTACCACTGCTGGTACGGGGTGCCGCCACCGGCGGCGTTCTCGGAGACGCCGACCTGGGACTTGGCGAAGTCCAGAACCTGGGAGGCGGTCACATTGACCTTGGTCTCCTCGGCCGCGCGCTTCTTGGACTCGGTGACCGGCGAGACGGCGGCCGGCCTGTTGCCGGGAGGGGCGTCGGCGTTGGCGGCGGCGACGTTCGCGCCGAAGGCCGAGGCGAGGACGGTGGCGCCGAGTGCGGCGCGGGCGATGGTGCGCTTGGGGACAGCGGTAAGTCGGAACGTGGCCATCGAGGGGATAACTCCTTGCTTCCATGCCGCTTACCGGGTTAGCTGACGGGTTCGGGCGTGGAAGCTGCCCTACGGCACCAAGGTGCCGATTCACCCCAAAGGACGTGGGTCCCCGGTTCCGCGTGATGCGGATTCAGCGGTCACAGGACGATCCTGTGATCTTGTGCGATGGTCAGACATAGCCGGACAAACCGGACGTATGCCTTGAGATGCCCCATAAGGTAATACATGAGGCAAGAGGATTACAACTACATAAAGCCCAGCTAGGCGATTTGCCTGCGAGCGTCGGCCAGAAGCCCCAGCATGGCAAGGGATTCGTCAAGGGGCATGATCGAGGATTCGGTCCTGCCCTCGGCCGTGGCGGCGCGGACCTCGCGGAGCTCACCGGCGTAACCGTTGTCGGCCGGATCGAGCACATGCTCCTCCGGCTCCTTGGAGGGCCCGGTGAGGACGATCCGCTCGGGCGCCCAGAACGGCGCATGGATGTCCGCCCGCATCTGCGTACCTACAACGCAGGCCTGGTTCGGGTAATTCCCCAGCAAGGAGGTCTCCACGAAAGCCCTTCTGCCGCCGGGATAGAGCAACATCCCGGCCGCCTCCGCGTCAACTCCGCTCGGCGCCAGCGAGCCCGTGACGCGCAGGCCGGTGGGCATGCCGAGCAGCAACTGGGCCAGGCCGAACGGGTAGACGCCCAGGTCGAGCAGCGCGCCGCCGCCCAGCTCCGGGGCCCACAGCCGGTGCGCCGGGTCGTAGGGCATGGCGAAGCCGAAACTGGCCTGCACGGAGCGGATCTCCCCGAAGCGCGAGTCGGTGGCGATGAGCCTGATCAGCGGGTTGAACCGCATCCACATGGCTTCCATGAGGAACACGCCGGCCTCGCGCGCCATGCGTACCATCTTCTCGGCGTCGCCCACGGTCGCGGCCAGCGGCTTCTCGCACAACACGGACTTGCCCGCGGCGATGGCGGCCTGCGCGACCCGCAGGTGCTCGGTGTGCGGCGTCGCCACGTAGATCGCGTCGACCGCCGGGTGGGCGCACAGCCGCTCATAGGAGCCGTACGCCGACTCCGCGCCCAGCGCGGCGGCCAGGGCCCGCGCCCGTTCCGGATTCCGGGAGCCGACGGCGCCCACCCGCATCCCGGGCTCCGCCACGATCGCCGCCCCGACGGTCCGCGCGATGACGCCCGTCGCCGCTATGCCCCATGTGAAATCGCGCACGCGGACGATGCTAGACGCATCAGATCACGTTGAACGTGTCAGGGTCGCCACCGTAGCGAAGGCCCCTGTTCAGCGCGCCGAGGGCGGCCATGCTCTCCGGATCGAGGATGAAGTCGAACACGTCGATGTTCTCGGCGATCCGCGACGGCGTCACCGACTTCGGGATGACGACGTTGCCGAGCTGCAGGTGCCACCGGAGCACGATCTGCGCGGGTGTCTTGCCGTGCTTGTCCGCCAGCAGCGCCAGCGCCGGATCCTCCAGCAGCCCCCGGCCCTGGCCGAGCGGGCTCCACGCCTCCGTGAGGACGCCGTTGGCCTCGTGAAAGGCCCGCGTCTCCCGCTGCTGGAAGTAGGGGTGGAGCTCGATCTGGTTGATGGAGGGCACGGTGTCGGTCTCGTTCATCAGCCGGGTGAGCATGCCCGCCGTGAAATTGGACACGCCGATGGCCTTGGCCCGCCCGTCACGGTAGATCTTCTCGATCGCCTTCCACGCCCGGACGTACTTGTCCTGCTTCGGCACCGGCCAATGGATGAGATAGAGATCGACGTAGTCGAGCCCCAGCCGGGCCAGGCTCTCGTCGAAGGCCTCCTCCGCGCGGGCGTGGTCGGCGTTGGCCAGCTTGGTGGTGACGAACACCTTCTCGCGAGGCAGGCCGGACGCGCGCACGGCACGCCCCACGCCCTCCTCGTTCCCGTAGGCGGCGGCGGTGTCGATGTGCCGGTAGCCGGCCCGCAGCGCCGTCGCCACCACCTGCTCGGCCTCGTCGGCGGGAACCTGCCAGACGCCGAAGCCGAGCTGTGGGATCTGGACGCCGTCGGTGTTGAGCATGAGCGAGTTCATGGGTCCCATTGTTCACGTACCGTTTCTGGCCGCTTAAGGCGGCCGGGCTAGCTTGAAGCCGTCGTGAACGCGCCATCACCCGGCTGGGAGGACTGGAGTGGTCGAACAGGCGTCGGCCTGGGTGGAGTCCCCGCTCCAGATGCTGTGCGCCGTCGAGGCCCACCACGCCGGGCTCCTCGGGCCCGCCACGGCCGTCGTGCCGCGGGCGGGGCTCCGCCCGCTGAAGGCGACCCGCCGGGAGCTGCGCGCGCTCGGGCTGCCCGACGGGCTCGAACTCGCGGAACCGCGCGACGCCATGCCGAGGCGCGTGCACGCCGTCGGCGACGCCTTCTCCGGCAAGGTCCAGCTGCGCTGGCTCACGTCCGGCATCGGGCTCACCTCGGGACGCATCGTCATCGTCGACGACGGGCTGGCCACGCTGCGGCTGCTGGAACTGCTGGCAGCCGGGCCCCGGCGGCCGCTGCTGCGGGCCCGCGCCAAGCCCACCGCTCCGCGCTCCGCGCTCGGCCTGGCGGCCGCGCTGCGGCTGCGCGTGAGCGACGTCTCCGTCTTCACCGCGCTGCCCGTGGCCGACGACCTGGCCGCCGCCGTCGTCCGTACCGGCGTCGATCTCGTACGCCACGACTTCGCCTGGCTGCGCGCCCAGCCGCCCAGCACGCAGGGGCCGGCCGAGCGCACGGTCGTGCTCGGCACCTCGCTCGTCAGGAACGGCCTCGTGCACCGCGACCACTATCTGCGCTGGCTGACCGAGCTGGCGGCGCGGGAGCCGCTCGCCTACTACCCGCACCGCCGCGAGGACCCCGTCGACGTGGCCCTGATCCGGGAGCGTCCCGGCATCACCGTGCACGACGCGGGCGCGCCCGCCGAGCTCACGTTGCGCGGGCTGGACGCGGGCCAGCGCGTCCTCAGCCTCCCCTCGACCGCGATCACCTCGCTGCGGGTGCTGCTCAGCCCGCGCGGTGTCGCCATCGAGCCCGTGAACGTTCCCGATGACTGGTGGACCAGCAGGGCGGAACCCGCCCTGCGCTCGCATTTGACTGGAGTGACCGGGTGAGAGTGCTGGCGGTTGCCGACTCCGACTCGTACCTGAAGTGGGCGGCCTGCCTGCTCGGCGACCTGCCCGCGGGCTGCGTGACGGAGCTGGCGGTGGTGCGCACGCCGATCGCGCCCTCGCCCGAGCAGATCGCCGCGGCGGTGAGCGGGCCCGCGGACGGCCCGGGGAGCGGCGCACAGGCCCCGCCACTGACCGGGCCGCCGATCGGGCCGCCGATCGGGCCGCCGGTGATGTCGGCGCGGTCGGTGCGCCGGCTGGCCGAGCGCACGCGGCCGGACGTGATCCTCGTGGCCTGTACGGGCCCGGTGGTGGACGTGCTGGTCTCCGACGTGTTCGCGGGGCTGACGCCGAGGCCCGTGTTCGTCAGCGGGCTGCCGGGCATCTCGGTGCCGGCCACGGAGAAGGCGTGGCTGTTCCGCAGCGGCTGCGACCTGTTCGTGGTGCACAGCGAGCGGGAGGTGGCCGAGTTCCGCGACATCGCCGGCCGGCTCGGCGGGGGCGGAGCGGTCGGCCTGGCCAGGCTGCCGTTCCTGCGTCCCGGCGCGGTCGCCGGGGGCGGGAACAGGATCGTGTTCGCCACCCAGGCCAAGGTGCCGCGCCCGCGCGAGGAGCGCGAGCGAATCCTGCTGGCCCTGGCCGAGCTCGCCGGGCGACGGCCGGAGCTGGACGTGGTGGTCAAGCTGCGCGCACTGGAGGACGAGCGGCAGACGCACAACGAACGCCACCACTACCAGCGGCTGTGGCGGGAGATGGGCGAGCCGGGGCGGCTCGCCTTCGCCGCCGGGTCGATGCACGACCAGCTGACGCGGGCGGCCGGGTTCGTCACGGTGAGTTCGACGGCGGCGCTGGAGGCCATCGCGCTCGGCGTACCCTCACTGGTCCTGAGCGACTTCGGCGTCAGCGCCCAGATGATCAACCTGGTGTTCGAGGGCAGCGGCCTGCTGGGCACGCTGGACGACCTGGCCAAGGGCGACTTCCGCGCCGCCGCGGCCGAGTGGTGCGCGGCCAACTACTTCCACCCGCCGGAGCGCGGCGACTGGTCGGAGCTGCTGGCCGGGCTGGTGAGGGCCCGGCCGGGCGAGCCGGCCCGGTCGCTGCTGGACGGGCCGGAGCACGCCGCCGCCCGGCGCAGGGCCCGGTTGCGGGTGGAGCTCCATCCCACGATGTTGCGAGCGGGCTACCGCGCCAAGCGCCGCATGCGCCGCTATCTGAAAGCCCTGTCCTGAGCGCTGTGAGGGATGCTCAGATCCCTGATCTGAGCTTCCTGCGCAGCCTGGTCAGCGCGGTGGGCCTGGCGGGCCCGGCGGGCGGTGCCACCAGGTCCAGCGCCTCGAGCCGCCTGCGCTTGAAGTAGCGGGCGTCGAACGTGATGGTGTCCGGCCGCAGCTCGGGATAGGTGTCGGCCTGCATGCAGTAGCCCACCGTCCGTACGAGGCCGGGGAGGTCGAGGGTGGGCGGCCGCTCGATCACGCCCTCCTCCGACAACCGCGGCAGCAGCGCGTCCACGATCGTGACCGGGATCCTGTTGCTGTTCTCGTACGGCGTCAGCCGCTCCAGCACCATGCCGGTGCCGTACGACGCGACCTGCAGCCCGAAGTAGCGCCGCGCGGTCATCAGCCCCGTGGAGAAGCAGCCCACGACCAGTTCGGGCCGCATCGCCGCGAAGCACACCTCGGCGGGCACGTTCCCGGCGGCCACCGACAGGCTCACCCCCAAGGGCGCGGCGGCGGCCCGCAGCAGCCTGGCGTGCCGGCGCCCGGCGGCCGGGTGCGGCTTGAACACGACGTCGGTGTAGCCGCGGGCGGCCAGCGCCGCCAGCATCGTCTCGTGCAGCGCGGCCTCCTCCTCCGGCGTGACGATCTCCAGCGCCGACAGGTACTGGCCGAGGATCATCGCCTGACCGTGCGGCGGGCCGGGCGTGGCGGCGGACACCTCGTCCAGCACCGCCAGGAAACGTTCGCCGGGCAGGATCTCGGGCGCGACGCCGTACTCGCTGAGCAGCAGCGGCCTCAGGCCCGGTACGAGGTCCAGGTGGAGGAGCCGCCCGACGCGGCGGAAGATCTCGGCGGGCAGGGGGTCGCGGGTCGGGCCGTAGCTCATCAGCCCGTCGGAGTAGACGGTGATCGGGCAGTCGCGCACCAGCCCCGCGATCGTACGGGCGGGCGGCACCGCGATCGACTCCAGCGCCAGCTCCTCCACCCCGTCCAGCCCCCAGTGGGAACGGATGAGGCGCTCCAGCATCGGCACCTCGATGACGCGCGCCCGCCAGTCGGAGGGATGCAGGGGGGCGATGAGCTCGTTCCACGAGACGACCTGGTCGAACCGGCCGCGCAGCGGCGCGAAGCCGGGCGACTCGTCGAGCGGCGCCGTCACCTCGGGCACGGCCGCGTTGTCCGACACCACGAGCACGCGCCGGCCCGCGCCGAACCGGCCGTCGTCCACGGCCGCGGCCAGGGACATCGCTCCGAACAGCGTGGAGGCGTAGAAGACTTTCACTGGGGCTCCTCCCGGTCACGGCGGACCCGGATGTGCGGGCTGGGGGGCAGGCCGGGCACCAGGGCCCGCAGCAGGGCCTCGCGCTCGCAGGCCATCCGCGCCACCGACTCCGTCACCAGGTCAGGGGGCAGCCTGCCCACCATCTCGGCGCCGCGCTCCTCGAAGCGGGCGCGCAGCTCGGGCGTGAGACGGTCGCCGATGTCCAGGTGGTGGGCCAGCAGCGCGCAGAAGTTCCGCACCGCCTTGGGCAGGAACTCCGGCTCCAGGTCCTTGAACACCAGCTCGAACGCGTCGAAGAAGTGCAGCTGACGCTCGTCGCCCACCTGCGTCAGCGACCCGGACACCAGGCGCCGGTAGAACACGCCGGCCAGCGACACCACGGCGAACGTGGCGGCTTCCCTGTGCAGCCGCCAGATCCACGGGCGGTCCTCGGCGGTGTGCAGCGAGCCGGGGAAGTGCAGCAGGTCGCCCAGGGAACGCCGGTAGATCCCGGCCCACGCGTACGGATAGTCCACCATGGTCCGCACCCCGGCGGGCATGATGGCGCCGCGCGCGTCGAGCACCGTACCCCTCGGGGCGGCCAGCGGGGCCCGGTGCACCACCCGCTTGCGGCCCTCGACCTGGATGTGGTCGGTGCGTACGAAGTCGCACCCGAGCCCCTCCACGGCCTCGACGAGGCTCGCGAGATAGCCGGGGGCCAGCCAGTCGTCGCCGTCCATGAACGTGACGTACCGGCCGGAGGCGGCCGACAGGCCCGCGTTGCGCGCGTCGGCCAGCCCCACGGGAGTACGGTTGCGCAGCACGCTCAGCCCGGGCAGGTCGAGGAGGAAGTCCTCGACGATGTCGCCCGTGGCGTCCTTCGACCCGTCGTCCACGACGATGAACTCGAAGTCGCGCCGGGCGTTGCGGCACAGCGAGGCCAGCGCGTCGGCGATGTACCGCTCGCCGTCCCGCACGGGGACGACGACGGAAAGAGTGATCAACGTGCGGTCTCCTGCCGGGGACGTCAGACCGTCACCCGGCGCAGGCGGGCCTTGGGGGCCTCCTCGCCGGGGAAGACGCGCTTGACGCCGTCGCCCATGGCCTGCTCGATGATGCGGATGTCGCGTACGAGGTGCTCCAGTCCCGCCGGCTCCAGCGAGGCCGCGTGGTCGGAGCCCCACATGGTGCGGTCGAGCGTGATGTGGCGCTCCACGCAGACCGCGCCGAGCGTCACGGCGGCCAGCGAGATCTGCAGGCCGCGCTCGTGCCCGCTGTACCCGACGGGCACCCCGTAGCGCTCCTTCAGGGTGGTGATCGTGCGCAGGTTCGCCTCCTCGGGAGGCAGCGGGTACGTGGACGTCGCGTGCATCATGATGAGCTTGCCGGTGCCGAGGATCTCGACGGCCTGGTCGATCTCCGTCAACGTCGACATGCCGGTCGACAGGATGACCGGTTTGCCGGTGGCGGCCAGGACGCGCAGCAGCTCGTGGTCGGCGATGCCGGCCGAGGCCACCTTGTGCACCAGGACTTCCATCTCCTCCAGGAACTCCACCGACGGCACGTCCCACGGAGAGGCGAACCAGTGCAGCCCTCGCTCGTCGCAGTATTTCGCGATCTGGCGGTACTCGTCGTGACCGAACTCGGTCCGCTCCTTGTACTCCAGATACGTCATCTCGCCCCACGGCGTCTGCCGGATCTGCCCCTTCTGCTCCTCGGGCACGCAGATCGACGGGGTGCGCTTCTGGAACTTGACCGCCTGGCAGCCCGCGTCGGCCGCCACGTCGATGAGGCGGCGGGCGATGTCGAGGTCGCCGTTGTGGTTGATGCCGATCTCGCCGATCACGTAGACGGGCTCGCCGTCGCCTACCGGCACGTCGCCGATGCTCACCGGGCCGAGCCTGCGCTCCGCCCTCGCCTCCGCCACCGGAGCCGCAGGACGGGCGGCCACGACCCGGTCGCACAACTCACGCACCGCCCCCGACCCGCCGGGCCTGGTCAGCACCACGCGGGCGGCGGCGCGCACGCGCGGGTGCGCGTCGGGCGTCGCGACCGGCCAGCCGACCTCGGCCATCGGGCCCAGATCGTTGACGTCGTTGCCGACGTAGGCGACCCTGGCCGGGTCGAGGCCCTCGATGTCCAGCCAGTCGCGCAGCACGGTGCTCTTGTCGGCCAGCCCCTGCAGCACCGGCACGCCCAGCTTGCGGGCGCGGGCGGCCACCACCGGGTTGCGCTCGGTGGACATCACCAGCACCTTCACGCCCGACCGCTTCAGCAGCGACACGCCCATCCCGTCGGAGCGGCTGACCAGCACCATCTCCCGGCCCTCCGAGTCGACGTAGGCGCGGTCGTCGGTGTGCACGCCGTCGAAGTCGGTGATGACCGCGTCGACGTCGACCGGCTCCGGCTCGTCGAGGAACGGCGCCAGCGCGCGTACCAGCTCCAGGTCCTCGGGGTTGTCGATCTCGATGGCGTGCTGCGGCGGCACCGGCTGCACGGCGACCTCGCCGAAGAAGCGGTGGCCGCGCTCGCGCAGGCCGGAGGTGCGCATGACGTAGAAGGCGCCGTTCTCGCGGAACTGGGGCTCGCGGTCCTGGCGGCGCGGCCTGACAGCGGGGTCGTGGTTGATGCCCCCGCCGGCCGCCGTCCACAGGAATTCGTGCGTCGGCAGCCCCGACACGACAGAGTCGGCCTGGCCGTCCAGCACCCTGCGCACCGCCGCCGACAGGTCGGCGGGGTCGATGAACGCGCTCGTGCACTGCACGAGCACCACGACCTCGGGGTCGGCGCCGAGGGCGTCGAGCGCGTGCAGCACCGCCGACTCGCTTGAGGCGGTCGAGCCGCTCAGCTCCTCGGGCCGGTCCACCACGGTCGCGCCCGCCAGCCTGGCGGTCTCGGCGATGCCCGCGTGGTCGGTGCTGACCACGACCTCGTCCACGAGGTCGGCGCGCAGGCACGCCCGTACGGCGCGGGTGACCAGGGGGACGCCCCCGACCAGGGCGAGGTTCTTCAGGGGAACGCCCGTCGAACCTCCGCGGGCGGGAACTACGGCCAGGACTCGCACGGTGGGTCTCCTCGGTACGTGGGATCGCACCCAGAAGCTAGAAGGCCGGGTTGAACGGCCAGCGTCACCGTCATTAACTTTCCATGGGGATCCGGTAGAGCAACTCTGGCCGGCCCACCACCGCGTACCGCGGCGCGCGCTCGGCCACCCCCAGCTCCACCAGGTGTTCCAGGTAGCGGCGCGCGGTCACCCTGGACACTCCGACGGCGTCGGCCACGGCCCGCGCGGCCATGCCGTCCGGTTCCCCGCGCAGCCGCGCCGCCACGGCGTCCAGCGTGTCCCTCGCCAGGCCTTCCGGCAGCTCCGAGCTGCCCCTGAGGGTGCCCAGCACGCGGTCCACGTCGCCCTGCCCGATGGCCAGGCCCGCCTCGTCCTCGAACCGGACGTAACGCGTGAGCTTCTCCAGCAGTGCCGCGTAGGTGAACGGCTTGGGCAGGCACTGGGAGATGCCGAGCGACACCGCGACCATGGCCAGGGCGCGCGCGGACGTGACGGCGATCACGTCGCACATGAGCCCGCCCGCGCCACCTCCAGCCCGTGCATGTCCGGCAGGTACAGGTCGAGCAGGACGAGGTCCACCTGCCGCCGGCGCAGGAACCGCAGCGCCTCGCCGCCCGACCTGACCACGCCCGCCACCTCGAACCCGGGCACCCGCCCCGCCGGTCGGTCAGCTCCTGCGCGGCCCGCAGCTCCGTGTGGAGGCCACGCTGCTGGACGAGAGCGAGCCGCAGGAATCCGGGTCCGGCCGCGAGATGACGAAGGTCCAGCCCGGTGCGCGGGGCGAGTGCGCCGTCACTCCGCGAGCGGCAGCCGCAGGACGAACCTTGCCCCGCCCCGGCACTCCTCGACCGCGATCCGGCCGCCGTGCGCCTCCGCCACGTCCCGGGCGATGGCCAGGCCCAGCCCGGTGCCGCCGGCGTCGCGGCTGCGGGCCGCGTCGAGGCGGGTGAAGCGTTCGAAGATGCGTTCGCGGTCCTCCACGCCGATCTCCATGCCGTCGTTCTCCACCGCCAGCACCGCCATGCCGTCCGCGCGGGAAACCTTGACGAGGACCCGGGACTCGGCGTGCCGCTGGGCGTTGTCCAGCAGGTTCGTCAGCACCCTGCTGAGCTGGACGCGTACCCCTTCGACCACCACCTCCTCGGCCAGCTCCACCTGGACGGGCACCTTGTCCGAGCGGGTGGACAGCTCCTGGCGCACCAGCAACGCCAGATCGATGCGCTCCTTGGCGGTGTCCACCTGGGAGCCGATCCTGGCCAGGAGCAGCAGGTCGGTGATGATG
The DNA here is from genome assembly GCF_004348345.1 of Nonomuraea longispora. Classification (GTDB taxonomy): domain Bacteria; phylum Actinomycetota; class Actinomycetes; order Streptosporangiales; family Streptosporangiaceae; genus Nonomuraea; species Nonomuraea longispora. The sequence goes on along the minus strand of NZ_SMJZ01000039.1, from coordinate 35,952 downwards.
GCCTGCAGGCGGTCGGTGTCGCGCAGGCTGCCGGCCACGAGCGCTTCGACGTCGGTGTCGTCCGGATAGAGCTGGGCGCTCTCCAACTGGGCGCGCAACCCGGCGATGGGGGTGCGCAGCTCGTGGGAGGCGTCGGAGGCGAACTGGCGCTGCTGCTCGGCCGAGCGTTCGAGCCGGGCCAGGGTGTTGTTGACCGAGCGGGCGAGCTGGGCCAGTTCGTCGTCGCCCGGTGGCTGGGAGACGCGGTGGCTGAGGTCGCCGGCCCCGACGGCGTTCAGCTCGGACCGCATGACCGCCACCGGCCGCAACGCCCTGCCCGTGACGAGCCACGTGGTCCACGAGGCCAGCCCGATCAGCACCGCCACCTGGACGAAGACGATCACGTCCAGAACGCGGGTGTCGAGCACCTCGGGGGTCCTGCGGCCGGCGTAGACGACGGGGGAGTCGGCGAAGATGGTCACCCGCACCGCCGACAGGTGCACGCACTCGGTCGGCAGGCAGTTGACGGTGCTGATGTCCTGGGTCTCCTTGTTGGGACGTACGTCGCTGAGCGGCGGTAGGTTCCTGGCCGCGTCGCTCGTGGCGAGGATCTGCCCGCTGGGGCCGACGACCTGGATCAGGTCGACCGGCGGGTTCACCACCGGGATGGCGGCGCCCGCGGGCAGCGCGCCGCCGCGCATCTCGGCGGCGATGCGCTCGGCGGTGTCCCTCGTCGACTGGAAGACGTTCGCCTCGATGACGGATCTGGACACCACGATGCCGACGATGGCGAGAGGGATGAACACGAGGGCGGCGACAGCCGTCGCGATGAGGGTCACGCGTCCGCGCAGGGACCTGGCCCACCAGGGTGCCACCCCCCGAGGTTACCGAGGGTGACCGCTGCTGTATGCCGCGTCAGGACAAAGATTCGCCCAACCGTTCAGCGCTGGAGCCAGACCGTGGTGTCGGGCGGCACGGACCCGTCGCCCGGCAGCGGCCCGCTGGTCGCCAGCACCTCCCCCGTCACACCGGGCCGCACCGGCTCCTCACCCGTGTTGACCACCACGACCAGGCCGGGGTCGCGCTCGATGGCCAGCACGTCCTCGGGGGAGTCGAGCCACGTGAGCGTCCCGCCGCCGAGCGCCGGGTGTTCCTTGCGGATCCGCAGGGCGGCCCGGTAGAGGTTCAGCGTGGAGCCGGGATCGTCCTCCTGGGCCTGCGCGGACAGCGCCGCCCACGACGCGGGCATCGGCAGCCACGGGTCCGTCCATCCCATGTCGCCGGAGCTCGTCCACGGGATCGGCACCCGGCAGCCGTCGCGGCTGTCGCCGCGGCGCAGGAACGCCGGGTCCTGGCGCAGTTCGTCCGGCAGGTCGAGCACCTCGGGCAGGCCCAGCTCCTCGCCGTTGTAGAGGTAGGCCGAGCCGGGCAGGGCCAGCATGAGCAGGGTGGCCGCCCGCGCGCGGGCCAGGCCGCCGTGGCGCGTGACGTGGCGCGGCTTGTCGTGGTTGGACAGCACCCACGTGGTGGGCGCGCCGACCAGCTCCGCCTCCTTCAGCGACTTCTCGATGACGGTACGGAACGACTTGGCGTGGAAGTCGGCCAGCATGAAGTCGAAGTTGAAGGCCTGGTGCAGCTCGTCCGGGCCGATGTAACGGGCCAGCCGCTCCGGCGAGGTCACCCACGCCTCCGCCACCGCCATCCTGCCGCCCGGGTAGGAGTCGAGGATCGGCCGCCACTCGCGGTAGATGTCGTGCACGCCGTCCTGGTCGAAGTACGGCACCTGCTCGCCGCCGAGCATCTCGGCCTGTCGTCCGTCCTTGGATCCCACGTCGGGCAGCCCCTCGGCCTTGACCATGCCGTGCGCCACGTCGATGCGGAAGCCGTCCACGCCCCGGTCGAGCCAGAAGCGCAGGATGGCACGGAACTCGGCGCGTACGTCGGGGTTCTCCCAGTTGAGGTCGGGCTGTTCCGGGGCGAACAGGTGGAGGTACCACTGCCCGTCCTCGACCTGGGTCCACGCGGGGCCGCCGAAGATCGACTCCCAGTCGTTGGGGCGGTCGCGGAAGATGTAGCGGTCGCGCATCCCGGCCTGGAACCACGGGTGCCGGTCGGAGGAGTGGTTCGGCACGAGGTCCACGATGACTCTGATGCCGGCCCCGTGCGCGTCGGCGACGAGCGCGTCGAAGTCGCCGAGTGTGCCGAACATGGGGTCGACGTCCTGGTAGTCGGCCACGTCGTAGCCGCCGTCGGCCATGGGGGAGGTGTAGAAGGGGCTCAGCCAGATGGCGTCCACGCCCAGGCGCGCGAGGTAGGGCAGGCGGCCGCGCACGCCTTCGAGATCACCGACGCCGTCCCCGTCGGAGTCGGCGAAGCTGCGGGGATACACCTGGTACACGACGGCGTCGCGCCACCAGTCGTCGTTGCCGAGCATGGTGTCCTTCCCTCGGATGTCCGAGATGTCGGGATCTTCTGGTGAAGGATGGCGCGACCGTTCTCCGAGGGTCAAGTGCAACTTGCGGAAAGTTGCAGAGATCACGTCGTCCCGCACGGAGCCGGTCGCGAGCCGGACGGCCGCTGGTCCGTCGGCGCGGTTGCGTAATTCCTTGCGGCGCATAACGGAGAGGTCAGGAGTTCGGGGAGTTCTGGCGTCCCGCGCGATGATCACGCTACGGTTGCTTTCCCAGTGATCCGTGTTTCAAATAGATAGTGGTGTGCTCGCATGAGGCTGTTGTCCGTAGCCGTCATCGTTTCACTCCTGCCTGCCGCTCCCGCCGCAGCCCAGGCTCACGCGGGAACGACGTACTACGTCGACTCCCGCGCGGGGGACGACGCGGCCGCCGGCACCAGCGCGAGCACCGCGTGGAAGACGCTCGACAAGGCCGTCGCCGACCTCGAGCCGGGCGACACCGTCAGCGTCAGGCGCGGCAGCGGCTTCACCGGCCCCCTCACCCTCACCTCCAGCGGCACCAAGGCCAAGCCGATCACGCTCACGACGCACGGCTCGGGAGCCAGGCCCAAGATCACCGGCTCGGACGACGACTGCGTCGTCGTCAAGGGCGACCACTGGCGCATCAGCGGCCTGCGGGCCTCCGGCTGCCGCTGGGCCGGGTTCCAGATCGACGGCCACGACAACGAGCTGATCGGCGTGGAGGCCGACAAGAACATCGCCGGCGCCTTCGTCACGCCCTCCGGCACCCGCAACACCATCCGTGACAGCGTCTTCACCGACAACAACCGGATGAGCGTCAACGACAAGGGCGGCGACAACGACTCCGGCGCCTTCGGCGTGCTGCTCAACGGCGACGACAACGTGGTGACCGGCAACACCATCACCGGCAGCTTCGCGAAGAGCAAGGACTACGGCTACGACGGGGCCGCCGTCGAGATCTTCGGCGGCGACCGCAACCGCGTCACCCACAACATCGCCAGGAACAATGTGACGTTCACCGAGCTCGGGGCCAAGAAGGGCGAGACGGCCACCGGCAACGTGTTCGCCTTCAACGTCGTCACCACCTCCCGGAAGCGCGGCTCCTTCCTCGTCACCCGCGGCCCCCGCCACATCGTCGGCCCGGTCAAGGGCACGGTCGCCGTGCACAACTCGGTCTACCTGCCGGCCAAGGACACCATCGGCTGGTCCTGCCACGACGGCTGCGCGCCGTCCATCCTGAAGCTGCGCAACAATGTGATCGTGGTCGGCGGCGAGACCGGCTTCGCGGACGGCAAGGGCGCCGATGAGGGCGGCAGCGTCTACAAGGGCCGCAAGCACAGGTTCAAGCTGGGCCCGAAGTCGGTCAAGGCCGACCCGATGTTCACCTCGCGCACCGATCTGCGGCTACGTCCCGGCTCCCCGGCGCTCGGCCGCGGCATCGCCCTTCCCCCGTCCTGGTACGGCGGCAAGGCCTTCGCCAAGGACATGAAGGGCAAGGCGCTGACCGGCTCGCCCGACGCGGGGGCCTATCAGCGCTGACCCGCGGCCCCGTCCGCCGGGTCTAAAGTGAACCGTGTGCTCCACGATGTCCGCGCTCCGCTGGTGAGGCAGCTCGCCGAGTCCGACGCTCCACGCCGCTACTGGCACATGGGCGACGAGGACGGGCGGGCCTGGTTGTTCGAGAGCGTCGAGGGCGACGGCGAGCACTGGGCGGTCAGGCAGGTGGAGGTGGGCGCCGACCGGGCCGCCCGCCGCTACTGGTGGCGGCGGCTGCAGGACGACGACGGCTTCCTGACCGACCAGCCGCTGGAGATCTGGGAGCTCACCGAGATCACCGAGGAGGCGTTCGAGGCCGTCTGGGCGGCCGCCGGCTGAGCCCGCCCGGCTAACGGGCGGAATAGCTCGCCAGGCCGTTGATCATCAGGCGCACGGCCGTGTCGAAGGTGCGGGCCGTCTCCTCGGGGTCGTCCGGCCCGTGGCCATGGAGCTCGGTGGTGATCAGCCCGGTGACGAACGCGTGCAGCACGTCGCTCGTCCGCCGCAACTCGGGCTCCGGCACCCCGGCCATGCGCAGGATGCGGTAGAGGGTCACCCAGATCGCCAACGTACGGTCCTCGATGATCTCCCAGTGGGCGTGCAGGTAGGTCCACATGGCCGGGTGGCTGCGCGCGTGCCGGTAGTAGGCCAGGGCGAGGAGCCGGAGCTGGTCCTGCCAGGGGGTGCCGTCGTCCTCCGGCAGGTGCACGCGCTGCTGGATGGTGCCGCATATGAGCCGGATCAGCGCGTCCTTGCTCGCCACGTGGTGGTAGAGCGACATCGGGTTGACGTCCAGCTCGGCCGCCAGTCTGCGCATGGACAACGCCTCCACGCCGCCCTCGTCGATCAGACGCAGTGCCGTCGTGCTGATCTCCTCCAGCGTCAGAGGCGTCCCTCTGCGCGCGCTCACAGCCATACGCCGTATGGTAGCGTCCGCCATACGGTGTATGGCTACTCAAGGGAGCTCTCATGGCACGCATCCCCGCCCCGCCGGGCCTGCCCGTCGTGGGCAACACGCTGCAGATCCCCTCGCACGCCCCGGTTGACCACTTCGTCAAGGTCGCCTCCCAGTACGACGAGGGCATCTACCGGCTCGAGATCGCCGGTCGCGTCCTCGTCCTCGTGTACGATCCGGACCTGGTCGCGGAGGTGTGCGACGAGAGCCGGTTCGTCAAGCGCATCGGCCCGCCGCTGTCGATCGTGCGCGACTTCGCCGGCGACGGGCTGTTCACCGCCGACCATGACGAACCCGTCTGGGGACAGGCGCACCGCATCCTGATGCCGGCCTTCAGCCAGCGCTCGATGAAGGCGTACTACCCGCAGATGCTGGAGGTCGCCGAGCAGCTCGTCGCCTCGTGGGCCGGCCGCCAAGGGGAGGACCTTCCCGTCGCCGACGACATGACCCGGCTCACCCTGGACACGATCTCGCTCACCGGGTTCGGCTACCGCTTCCAGTCGTTCGACTCGCCCGAGCTGCACCCGTTCCTCAAGGCCATGGGCGGCGCGCTGACCGAGGCCATGCTCCGCAACCAGCAGCTCCCGCTCGTCACCAGGCTGCAGCGCAAGCGCGAGGAGACCTACCGGCGCGACATCGCCACCATGCACGACCTCGTCGACGACGTGATCAGCCAGCGCCGCGCCGAGGGCCGTACCGGCTCGAAGGACCTGCTCGGGCTCATGCTGGAGGCGTCCGACCCGCGCAGCGGCGCCCGTCTGTCCGACGAGAACATCCGCAACCAGGTCCTCACCTTCCTCATCGCCGGGCACGAGACCACCAGCGGCCTGCTCTCCTTCGCGCTGTACAACCTGCTGCGCGAGCCTCACACCCTGGCCCGCGCGTACGACGAGGTGGACCGCCTGTTGCCGGACGACGAGCCGCCGGCGTACGAGACGATCATGAAGCTCGACGTGATCCCCCGCATCCTGGAGGAGACGCTGCGCGTCTGGTCACCGATCCCGCTGTTCGGCGTGACCCCGGTCGAGACCACCACCACGCTCGGCGACTACGCCCTGCCCGAAGGCGCCAGGCTCGCCGTGCTGCTGCCGGCGTTGCACCGCCATCCCAAGGCGTGGGACAGGCCCGGCGAGTTCGACATCGACCGCTGGCTGCCCGAGCAGCGCGTGGCCCACCGCCCGGCGGCGTACAAGCCGTTCGGGAACGGCGAGCGGGCCTGCATCGGGCGCCAGTTCGCGCTCACCGAGGCCAGGCTCGCCCTGGCGCTGGTCCTGCGGCGGTTCGCCCTGTCCGACCCGGGCGTCTACCGCATGAAGATCAAGCAGATGCTCACCCTCAAGCCCGACGGCTTCACGCTCAGGGTCCGTGAGCGCCGCGCCCACGAGCGGACGGCCATGGCCCTGCCGGACGTGCGCGAGAGCGAGCAGCAGGACATCGCCGTCACCGGCGTGCCGCTCACCGTCGCCTACGGCTCCAACCTCGGCACCAGCGCCGACATCGCCGAACGCCTGGCCGAACGGGCCGGGCGGGCCGGCTTCGCCACCACGCTGACGTCGCTCGACGAGCTGACGCCGCCCGCCGGGGGCCTGCTCGTCGTGGTCGCCTCCTCCTACAACGGCAAGGCTCCCGACAACGCCCAGCGCTTCGACGCGCTCGAGTCGCTGCCCGACCTGTCCGGGGTGCGGCTGGCCGTGCTGGGGTGCGGCAACACGCAGTGGCCCACCTACCAGGAATTTCCGAGACGGGCGTACGAGAAGCTGACGGCGGCGGGAGCCGTGCCCCTGGTCGAGCGCGGCGAGGCCGACACGGACGGCGACTTCGACGGCGACGTGTCGGCCTGGACGGCACGGTTGTGGGAGGCGCTGGCCGAGGAGTACAGCGCGCCCACGGCCGGCGTGGGCCCCCGCTACGAGATGGAGGTGCTCAGCGAGACCGAGGTCAGGCCGGCGGTCGTCTCCGAGCGGGCCTTCCCGCTGACCGTCGTCTCCACCGAGGAGCTGACCGGCGACCCCGCCGGACTCTGGGACTTCTCGATCGAGGCGCCCCGCCCCGGCGTGCGTACCGTCGTGGCCAGGCTGCCCGAGGGCGTCACGTACACCGCGGGCGACCACGTGGCCGTCTTCGCCAAGAACGACCCCGAGCTGGTCGAGTGGGCGCTCGGCCGCCTGCGCGTCCCCCGCGACCAGGTGGTACGGCTGCGCGCCGCCGGAGCCACCCACCTGCCCGTCGGCACGCCGGTCACGGCGGGCCTGCTGCTGACCGAGTTCGCGGAGCTGCAGGAGGTCGCCTCCAGGTCCGACCTGGAGGCGCTGGCCGCGCACACCGCCTGCCCGTGGACCCGCGGCCAGATCGCCGAGCTGACCGCGAACTACGCCGACGAGATCCTCGCCAAGCGGATCTCCCCGCTGGTCCTGCTCGACCGTTTCCCCGCGATCGAGCTGCCGCTGCCCGCGTTCCTGGAGATGGCCGGGCCGATCAGGCCGCGCTACTACTCGGTGTCCTCCTCGCCGCTGGCCGATCCCGGGCTCGTCCGGCTCACCGTCGGCCTGGTCGAGGGGCCCGCCTGGTCCGGCTCCGGCACCTACCACGGCATGTGCTCCGCGTACCTGGCCGGGCTGAGGGAGGGCGACGTCTTCTACGGCTACGTGCGGGTCCCCGCGCCGCCGTTCCGGCTGCCCGCCGACCCGGCCACGCCCGTGATCCTCGTCGGGCCAGGCACCGGGTTCGCGCCGCTGCGCGGCTTCCTGGAGGAGCGGGCGCTGACCGGCGCGAGCGGACCGGCCGCGGTCTTCACCGGCTGCCGTCACCCGGACCACGACCAGCTCTACGCGGGCGAGCTGGCCGCCTGGGCCGCCTCGGACACGGTGACCGTGCACGCCGCGTACTCCGCGGTGCCGGGGCATCCCTACCGGTTCGTGCAGGACGCCGTCGCCGCGCGCGCGGACGAGGTGTGGGAGCTGCTGGAGCAGGGCGCCCACGTCTACGTCTGCGGCGACGGCCTCCGGATGGCGCCGGCCGTGCGGCAGGCGCTGCTGGACGTCCACCAGCGGGCGACCGGCCGCGACGGCGCGGGGTGGCTGGCAGGGCTGGAGGCGGACGGCCGCTACCAGCAGGACGTCTTCGCCTGACGCCCATCGAGGGCCCCGGACGTGCGGGCTGGTCAGCAGAACGTGGTGTCCAGGGCCTTCTGCAGGGCGTCGGCGGGGGTCGTCCCGCTGTAGGGGTTGCCGGACATCACCAGGGTGCGGCCGTCGTCCGAGCGCAGCGCGTACGTGAGGTAGCCGAAGATGCCGCCGCTGTGGCCGTAGAGGCTCTTGCCGCACGTCGTGCCGAACTTCTGCAGGCCGAGCCCGTAGTCTTGGCCATCGCCCGCCGGCTGCGTGGCGCGCATCTGCCTGAGCGCGGACGCGCTGGTCAGCTTCCCGCCCAGCAGGGCGCCGAGGAAGCGGGTCAGGTCGGCCGTGGTCGAGATCATCTCGCCGGCGCCGTACTCCAGGGAGGGGTTGATCCGGGTGGCGTCCACGATCTTGCCCTTGTGGAGGACGTAGCCGCGGGCGTGCGGCCGGGGCATCGACTGCCGGTGGCCCGGCAGGGACGTGTGGGTCAGGCGGAGGGGGCGCAGGATCCTGGCGGTGATCGCGTCGGCGTACGAGCCGCCCGTCAGTTTCTCGATCAGCATGGCGGCCACCACGTAGTTCGTGTTGGAGTAGCGCCGGCCCTGGCCGGGCTTGAAGTAGGGCGGCCTGGACAGCCCTACGGCCAGCAGTTCCTCCGGCGTCTGGTCGTAGCGCGACTCGACCGGCCGGAAGTCGCGCAGCGACCAGCCGGGGATGCCGGCGCCCGCGTAGTCGAACAGCCCGCTGGTGTGGCCGAGCAGTTGCCGCACCGTGATCGGGCTGCCCTCGGGCAACGCGCCGGGCAGGTGCTCGGAGACGGGGTCGTCGAGCTTCAGCCTGCCTTCGTCGGCGAGTTGCAGCACGACGGTGGCCACGAACGTCTTGGTGACGCTGCCGATCCGGAAATGGCCTTCGGGGTCGGCCGGCTCGCGTGAGACCACGTCGCGGTACCCGGCGGCGGCCGTCCAGTCCTTGCCCTTGTCACTGACCCTGACCAGGGCCGCCGACATGGCCTTGGCCTTCACCAGGTCGCCGAGCTGCCGTTCGAGGGATTCCAGGCGGTCGTTCCCGGGCGCGAGAGAGGTGAGAACGAGCGAAAGAGCGGCGATCTTGACGGAAATCATGGGGACGACTGTAGAAACGAGGGGAGGACCGGGCCATGCGGTGCGCCATACGATGACCTGCGGAAAACCGCACCACCCTTTATCGACAATCCGGACTTAACGCTGCATGCTGGGATATAAACCGCAGCATGTGCGACACATCCGTGGAACATGCTCGAAATGTCGCCACGGCACTGTGGAAACCTCTGGAAAGGGGGGCGCGATGCTGCTGCGACTGAGGGTGTCCCTACCCGACAGACCGGGCGGTCTGGGGCAGGTCGCCAAGGCGCTCGGAGCGCTGGGGGCCGACATCCTGCAGGTCGTCGTGCTCGAACGCGAGTGCGGCCGGGCCGTGGACGACTTCACCGTCTCCTGGCCGGGCCCGATCACCCCGTGCGAGGCGCGCGAGCGGCTGTCCTCCATGCCCGGCGTACGCGTCGAAGGGGTCTGGCAGACCAAGGAGATGCCGGGATCCGCCCCCGACTACGACCTGTTGACGCACGTCGCGGCCGAGCCCGCACGGGGGTTCGCCACGCTGGTCGACGCGCTGCCCGGACTGTGCGGAGCGGAATGGTCGGTGGCCGTGGCCGACGGGGCCGTACGGCACGCCTCGCTGGCCGCCCCCGCCGAGTTCGAGCCTCCGGACCGCCCGCCTCGGGCCATGACCGTCGACGCCCGCGAGCTGCGGCTGATGGTGCTGCCGGTGGTCACCCAGGGCCTGCACGTGGTGGTCGCCAGGGCCGGCGGGCCGGTGTTCCACCGCGCCGAGGTGGAGCGCGCCGCGCGCATCGTGGACGTGGTCGCCACGCTCGCCGCCCGCCACGCGTCGGTACGCGCGGGTGATTGACCGGGCAATCACCTCGTCACTAACGTGAACGCGTCGACCGGTGTGGACAGGAGCCGCCCTTGACCGTTCACGAGCCCAGCATCGGCCGCTACTACGAGGACTTCACCGTCGGGGACGTCTACCAGCACCCCATGGGCCGCACCATCAGCGAGGCCGACAACACCTGGTTCACGCTCCTGACCATGAACACCAACCAGAACCACTTCAACGCCCACTTCGCCGCCCAGGCGCCCACCGGCAAGATCATCGTGAACTCCGGCCTGACCGTGGCCATCGTGCTCGGCCTCTCCGTCATCGACGTGAGCCAGACCGCGATCCTGAACCTCGGCTGGGAGGGCATCCGGCTCACCCACCCGGTGTTCGTGGGCGACACCGTCTACGCCGAGTCGAAGGTCACCGCGAAACGCGAGTCACGATCGCGCCCGTACGCGGGCATCGTCACCTGCTACACGCGCGGGCTCAACCAGGACGGCGACGAGATCATGTCGTGGACGCGCACCGTCATGGTCTACAAGCGTGACGCCCCGCACGACAAGAACCACTTCCCGCAGGCCAGGACCGGCCCCCTCTGATGACCCCTTCGACGGATCGGAAGCCATGGACTTCGAGCTGACGGACGAGCAGAAGGCGTTCCGCGAGACCCTGCGGGCGTTCGTGGACAAGGAGATCCTGCCGGTGGCCACCGAGTGGGAGCGCTCCGGCAGATACCCGGCCGAGATCATCGGCAAGATGAAGCAGATGGGGCTGTTCGGCCTCAGCGTGCCCGAGGAGTACGGCGGGATGGGCGCCGACATGGTGTCGTTCGCCCTCGTCTTCGAGGAGATCGCACGCGGCTGGATGGGCGTGGCCGGCACCATCGGCTCCCACTCGCTGGCCTGCTGGATGATCGCCCGCCACGGCACCGAGGAGCAGAAGGAGCGCCATCTGCCCGACCTGGCCGGCGGCGTGCGCCGTACCGCGATCGCGCTCACCGAACCGGCCGCGGGCACCGACCTGCAGGGCATCGGGACCCGCGCCGTACGCGACGGCGACCACTACGTCGTGACCGGCACCAAGACGTGGATCACCAACGCCCGCCACGCCGACCCGCTGCCCGTGCTCGTCAAGACCTCGGTCGAGGAGCCGGCGCACAGGGGCATGTCGGTGCTGCTCGTCGACCCGTCCACGCCGGGCTTCAGCGTCAGCCGTGATCTGCCCAAGCTCGGCTACAAGGGCACCGAGACGTGCGAGGTCGTGCTCGACGCGGTGCGCGTGCCGGTGTCCTGCCTGCTCGGAGGCGTCGAAGGGCGCGGGATGCAGCAGGTGCTCGGCGGGCTGGAGATCGGCCGCGTCAACATCGCGGCCCGCGCCGTCGGCGTCGCCCAGGCCGCCTACGACGCGGCGCTCGGCTACGCCCGCGAACGCACGGCCTTCGGGCAGCCGATCGCCGGCTTCCAGGCCATCCAGCTCAAGCTCGCCGACATGGCCACCGAGATCCAGGCCGCCCGCCTGCTCACCTACTGGGCGGCCGCGCGGGCCGACAGGGGAGAGCGGGTCGACATGGAGGCGGGCATGGCGAAGTACTTCGCCTCGGAGGTGGCGCTGAAGGCGTCGCTGGAGTCGATGCGCGTCCACGGCGGGTACGGCTACTCGCAGGAGTACGTCGTCGAACGGCTCTACCGGGACGCGCCGCTCATGGCCATCGGGGAGGGCACCAACGACATCCAGCGCATGGTGATCGCCCGCGCGCTCGTCTCGGGCAAGGGCCGCCTCGGCTGGTGACACGGGCCGCTTTTCCAGGGGTTCCGCGGAGTGCGAACGCCGTGCGGGCCGCATCACCCGGCCCGTTACGGGTAGGTTAGTGCGGGTGTCCGCAGCCACCTTCGCCTCCGCGTCCCCCCGTCCGCTGCCCACTGCCCGGCTCGCCTGGCTGGACGCCCTGAGGGGCATCGGCGCGCTGGCGGTGGTGGCCGAACACATGCTGCCCTGGTTCATCCCCCAGCTACGGCCCTACTGGTTCAACATCGGCGTCTACGGCATCCTGGTGTTCTTCCTGGTCAGCGGCTACATCATCCCCGTCTCCCTCGAACGCCACGGCGACGTGCGCGCGTTCTGGTTCAGCCGGTTCTTCCGCCTCTACCCGCTCTACCTAGCCGTGATCGCGATGGTGCTGGCCCTCTCCTGGTGGGTGCCGGTGCGCGAGGCCGTCCCGCGCGACGCGAGCGCCGTGGCCGCACACGCGACCATGCTGCTCGACGTCGTCGGCGTCGGAGGCATGGCCGACACGATGTGGACGCTGTCGTACGAGATGGTGTTCTACCTGCTGGTCACGGCGCTCTTCCTGCTCAGGGGCCACGGCTACAGCGGGCTGCTGGCGATGGTGTTCGCGGCCGGCGCCGTCGTGGTCGGGCTGGTGACGTCGGGGGCGCTCGTGGCGGGGGTCTGGCCGGCGTACGTGTCGTGCGCGGTGTTCGCGGCCGGGCTGGCGTGCGTCATCACGGGCAGGTTCCGCACCACCGCCGCCTGCGTGCTCGGGGTGATGGCGCTGCTGCTGCTGGTGCTGAGCAGCCGGGTCCCGTGGCTGGGCGTGGCGGTGGTCGCGGTGATGTTCGCCGGCACGGCCATCCACCGCTGGGAGCGCGGCGACGGGCGGCTGTGGCCGGTCGCGGTCACCACGGCGCTGGTCGTGATCGCGCCCCTGTGGGCCGTCACCAGTGGCTGGTGGTGGGTGCAGGGCGACGTGTGGCTGACCACGATCGCGCTGGCCGGCCTGACGTTCGCGGGCGGCATGGCGCTGCGCGGGCGGCGGCTGCCCAGGGTGCTCACCTGGCTCGGGCTGATCAGCTATTCGCTCTACCTGGTGCACCATCCCCTGCTGAAATATTTCGTGGCGGTCACGGGCGACCTGCGCCAGGCGGACCTGCCGGTGCAGATCGGCATGACCGTGCTGGTCACGATCCTGATTCTGGCCGGCAGCGCGCTCACCTACCGTTTCGTCGAGAAGCCCATGCAGGAGCTCGGCCGGCGCCTGTCAGGCAGGAGCGGCCACCGGCTCGAGAGCCCGGGCGATGTCCGGGCGCAGCCGGAGCGCCCGCGCGACGACGGCGTCCTCGGCGAGCAGGAAGCCGAGGTGCCTGACGGCGTGCGCGACCACGTTGGCCAGGGCGACCCGGTCGGGTGACGGTGTCGCGGGCGCCAGGCCGCGCGCGATCTCCAGCACGGGCACCTCGACCGCGGGCAGCCACGGCTCCGGATCGGGGCACACCGCGTAGGTCAGGACGATCTCGCCGCCCGTTTCGTAGCGCCAGCTCGTGGAGTGCACGACGGTGGCCGGATCCGCGGCGGCGACCCCGCTGAGCCGCCGGGCGGCCTCGTCGGGGCTTTCGCCGCGCTCCGGATGGGTACGTGCATGCCGGTAGGACCAGCGATTGCCGGAGCCTGCCCTGAGCATCAGCGTCTCCACCGAGACCACGTGTCTTCCCGTCACCGCCACCAACTTACTGCCATTCACATGCAGGTACGTCCCATGCGCATTCGCGCTCCGCTCTTGAACAGCCGGCCGGCCCGGCTGTAGTCGATGAGGTGCGAGAGAGAGGCCGACAGGCATGCCCGGTTCGCTGGTGCTGATGGGGTCGGGGGAGACGAGCCCGACCATGGTCGAGGTCCACCGCGCCGCGGCGCGGAGGCTGCCCGCCGGGGCGCGGGCCGTACTGCTCGACACCCCCTACGCCTTCCAGGAGAACCGCGCCGACATCTCCGCCCGCGCCTGCCGCTACTTCGCCCGCAGCGTCGGCCTGGACATCGAGGTGGCGGCCGGCGTCACCGGCGCCGACTGGGTGTTCTCCGGCCCCGGCAGCCCCACCTACGCACTCGACAGGTGGGCCGCCTCGGGCGTGGCCGGCGACCTGCGGGCCCGGCTGCGCGCCCGCCGGGGGGTGACCGTGCTCGCCTCGGCGGCGGCCTGCACGGCGGGCCTGGCCACCGTGCCGGTCTACGAGATCTACAAAGCGGGCGCCGACCCCCACTGGCGCGCAGGACTCGACCTGCTGGAGCCGCTCGGACTGCGGGCCGTGGTGATCCCCCACTTCGACAACGCCGAAGGAGGCACCCACGACACCCGCTACTGCTACCTCGGCGAGCGCCGGCTCTCCCGCATGGAACGCGAACTGCCGTCCGGCACCGCGGTGCTCGGCCTCGACGAGCACACGGCGCTCGTCATCGACCTCGCGAACGAGTCCGCGCACGTGGCCGGCAGGGGCGGCCTGACCGTCCGGCGGCCGGGCTCGTCCATCACCCTGCCCGCCGGCACCCGTACCGACCTCGGCGAGCTCCGGCGCCTGGTTGAGGGCGGCGCCGGCGTCACCGTCCCGACGCCGCCCGGCCCCGGACCCGCCGCTGTGCCCGCCGCTGTGCCCGCCGGGGCGACGCTGGAGGAGACCGCCCACGCGTGCGAACAACGCTTCAACGCCGCCGTCGCCGGGCCCGACATGGTGGCCGCCGCGCAGGCCGTTCTCGATCTGGAGGCCGAGATCGTCAAATGGGCCGCCGACACGGAGGAGGACTCCGGCGGGGTCGAGCAGGCCAGGGAGCTGATGCGGCTGCTCATCGCCCGGCTCGGCGAACCGGCCTCGACCGCTCGCCTGCGCGCCCTGGGCCTGAACGCCCTGGTGGAGCCGCTGCTCGCGCTACGCGCCCGGCTGCGCGACGAGGGCCGCTACGAGCTCGCCGACACCCTGCGTACGGCGCTGCTCGAAGGCGGGGTGGTCGTGGAGGACACCACCGACGGCCCTCGCTGGACCCCTGCTTCCTGAGGTCAGATGTCCCGGCGGGGGCAGGCTAGCGGCGCGGGGGGTCGATGCGGGCGCCGTCCAGCGTGAAGATCATGACGCGGCTGAGGTCCACGCCCACCTTGGCGGGGTCGCCGGCACGCCAGACAGGGTGGTTGCCCAGCCGCACGATGAGGTCGGAACGGCGGTGGATGCCGCTGTTGGGGTGCTGGCCCACCCGTTCCTGCTCCTGGTGCTGCTCCGGCTGCGAGAACAGCCGTTTCACCAGCCCCGTCAGCCGGCCCGACCCGTTCTTCGAGCCGTTGACGCGGCGGGCCGGGTCCGGCGGCTCTGGCACCGGGGCGAACGACATCCCCGACTCCAGGTACGCCAGCCACTCGTGCCCGTGATATTCCAGCGCCCGTACCCGCCCGTAGAACGAGGGCCCGTCGTAGCTCTCCGGCACCGGCGCCAGCCCGTCGGGCCGCAGGCCGACCAGCACCTGCCCGCCGGTGTGCTGGGAGATCGCGTACGCCCTGGGATCGCTCCACGGCATCGTCAGCCGGTGGGGACCGAAGTCGAGCATGACGTACTGGTTCTGCGGCGTCCTGACGTTGGCCGCCAGAAGGTTCAGCTGCTGGGAGTTGAGGAAGGCGGCCACGAAGGCCGTGGCTGGATCGTTGTAAATCTGGGCCGGGGTGCCGACGTCCTGGAGAACGCCACGGTTCAGGATGGCGATCCTGTCGGCCAGGGTCAGCGCCTCCACCTGGTCGTGGGTCACGTAGATCGTGGTGACGCCGAGCGATCTGACCAGGGCCGAGATCTCCATGCGCAGCTCGGTGCGCATGCCGGCGTCGAGGTTCGACAGGGGCTCGTCCATGAGGAACAACTTGGGTTGCCGGACGATCGCCCTGCCCATCGCGACGCGCTGTCGCTGGCCGCCGGAGAGCGTGCCGGGGCGGCGTTCGAGCGTCTCGTCGATGTGCAGCGCCTTGGACAACTCGGTGACGCGCTCGCGCACCATCGCCGGGTCGGACTTGGCGATCTCCAGAGGGAAGGCGATATTGCCGCGTACGGTCCTGTGCGGGTATAACGCCCCGCTCTGGAACACCATGGCGACGTCACGGTCGCGCGGGGCGAGGTGGTTGGCCATCTGACCGTCGAGCCAGAGCTCACCTTCGGTGATCTCCTCCAGGCCGGCGATCATCCGGAGCAGGGTGGACTTCCCGCATCCGGAGGGGCCGAGCAGGACGAGGAACTCGCCGGCTTGCGCCCGCAGGCTGAGGCGGTCGACCGCGAGGTAATCGCCCGGATACACCTTGGTCACTTTATCGAGAACGACCGAGCTCATGGGCCCACACCTTGCGCGCGTGTCACCTGTGACGGGGGCTGATTGATGAGGTAGTACATCGCGCCCTAACGGTACATGTCCACCCTTGATGTAAAGAATCTCGTTCGATTGCGTTTCGGTCGGGGGTTATGGGCATCCCTAGGCGTTGATTTCCGATTGTTAGGGGTGTGGAAGGGCTTGCGTAAACTTGCGGAAAGAGCTTTCATGGTCGAAACGTACCGGGGGAGACTATGACCGCATGGTGGCGTGACGCCGTGATCTACCAGGTTTACGTACGCAGCTTCGCCGATGGCAACGGTGACGGAGTCGGCGACCTGATCGGCGTTCGCGATCGCCTGCCGTATCTGACCCGCCTCGGCGTCGACGCCCTGTGGCTGACGCCGTTCTACACCTCGCCCATGGCCGACTTCGGCTATGACGTGGCCGACTACCGCGACGTCGACCCCCTGTTCGGAACGCTCGCGGACGCGAAAGCGCTCATCGACGAGGTCCACGCTCTCGGACTGCGGATGATCGTCGACATCGTCCCCAACCACACCTCCGCGGCCCACCCCTGGTTCCGGCAGGCGTTGCGCGGCGAGGGCCGTGACCGTTACATCTTCCGCGACCGGCCGAACGACTGGGAGTCGATCTTCGGCGGCCCCGCGTGGACCCAGGTCGAGGACGGGCAGTGGTACCTCCACCTGTTCGACCCCTCCCAGCCCGATCTCAACTGGGACAACGACGAGGTGCGCGGGGAGTTCGAGTCGATATTGCGGTTCTGGCTCGACCTCGGCGTCGACGGCTTCCGGGTTGACGTGGCGCACGGCATGGTGAAACCGGAGGGCCTGCCCGACATCGGCCGCGGCGGCCAGGCCACGTTGGTCGGCAGGGAGCCGGTGCCCTTCTTCGACAACGACGGCGTCCACGAGATCCACCGCTCATGGCGGCGCGTGCTCGACTCCTACCCCGGCGAGCGGATCGGCGTGGCCGAGGCGTGGGCCCCCACACCCGAGCGGCTGGCCCGTTACGTGCGCCCGGACGAGCTGCACCAGGCGTTCAACTTCCACTACCTGTTCGCCCCCTGGGACGCCGCCGAACTGCGCGCGGTGATCGACGCCTCCCTCGCCACGGCAGGCTCCGTCGGCGCCCCCACCACCTGGGTGTTGTCGAACCACGACGTCAAACGGCACGTCACCCGCTACGGCAGCCTGGCCAGGGCCCGCGCCGCCGCGCTGCTCACGCTCGCGCTGCCCGGCTCGGCCTACGTCTACCAGGGCGAGGAACTGGGCCTGCCCGAGGTGCTCGACCTGCCGGAGGAGCTGTGCCAGGACCCGCAGCGGCTGCGCGACCCCGGCAGCGGGCGCGACGGCTGCCGCGTCCCGATGCCGTGGACGCGCGCGTACGGCTGGACCCGCCCGTGGCTGCCCATCCCCGAGGAGTGGGCGGACCTGAGCGTGGAGGCCCAGCAGGGCGTGGCCGGCTCGACGCTGGAGCTGTATCGTGCGGCGCTGCGGCTGCGGCGCGGCCTCGGCGGGGAGCTGGCCTGGCGCGACTCGCCCGAGGGCACGCTCGTCTTCTCCAGGGGCGCGTTCGCCTGCACGGTCAACCTCACCTCCGACCCGGTGGACTTCGAGGTCGACGGCGAGCTGCTGCTGGCGTCCGACGTCCCCGGCGCACCCGATTCAGCGGCGTGGTGGAAAGTAAAGTGTCAGGCATGAACGGTCACGCTCGCCTAGCCGACATCGCCGCCCAGGCCGGGGTGAGTGAGGCCACGGTCAGCCGGGTGCTCAACGGCAAACCCGGCGTCTCGGCCGCCACCCGCCAGGCGGTCATGACGGCGCTCGACCTCATGGGCTACGAGCGCCCGCCCCGGCTGCGGCAGCGGAGCAACGGATTGATCGGCCTGGTGACGCCCGAGCTGGACAACCCGATCTTCCCTGCCTTCGCCCAGGCCATCGAGAAGGCGCTGACCCAGCACGGCTACACGCCGGTGTTGTGCACGCAGTTGCCGGGCGGAGCCCCTGAGGACGAGTTCACCGAGCTGCTGGTGGACCGGGGAGTCAGCGGCATCGTGTTCGTGTCGGGGCTGCACGCCGACACCACCGCGCGGATGGACCGCTACACCCGCCTCACCGACCGCGGGCTGCCGATCGTGCTGGTCGACGGCTACAGCGAGCACATCGACGCCCCCTTCATCTCGCCCGACGACCGCCTGGCCGCCCGGCTGGCCGTGCAGCACCTCGTCGACCTGGGCCACGAGCGCATCGGCATCGCGCTGGGGCCCCACCGGTTCGTCCCCGTGATCAGGAAGATCGAGGGTTACAAGCAGGCCATGGCGCAACTGCTCGCCACCTCCGACGTCGACGACCTGATCGCCCACTCGCTGTTCTCCGTCGAGGGCGGGCAGGCGGCCGCCACGCAACTGCTGGCCCGCGGCTGCACCGGCATCGTGTGCGCGAGCGACCTGATGGCGCTGGGCGCGATCCGCGCCTGCCGGCAGAAGGGCCTGTCGGTTCCGGCGGAAGTGTCCGTGGTGGGTTTCGACGACTCACCGCTGATCGCGTTCACCGACCCGCCGCTGACCACCGTACGCAAACCGATCGGCGCCATGGCCTCGGCGGCCGTGCAGACGCTGCTCGAAGAGGTCAACGGCGCCGCCCCCAGACACGTCGAGCTGATCTTCCAGCCGGAGCTCGTCGTCCGCGGCTCCACCGGCTCCGGCCCTCTGGTCAACCGGTGAACCGCGACCTTCTCGTCCTCGGCGGCGCCGGGGTCGACACCACGGTCTACGTGTCCGGACTGCCGCTGCCCTACCGCGACACCTACCTCGTGCCGCCGGTCGTGGACCGCATCGGCAACACCGGCGCCGGCGTGACGCTGGGCTGCCACGCGCTCGGCCTCGCGGTCGCCTTCGCCGACCTGATCGGCGACGACCCGCAGGGCGCGCTGGTCCGCCGGGCGCTGGGCGCGGTCGAGTGCCGCTGGGGCCGCGCGGAGGCGGGCACCCGGCGCAGCGTCCTGCTCGTGGGGCCCGACGGCCGCCGCACCTCGCTCCACGACGCGAAGGTCACGCCGGGGGAGCGCCTGGCGCGCGAGCTCTACGCGGACATACGTCCCCGGCACGTGCACGTGTCGATCATGGATTTCTGCCGTCACGCCCTCGGCGACTTCGGTGACGTCCCGATCTCCACCGACCTGCACGACTGGGACGGCGCCTCCGACTACCACAAGGACTTCGCCTACCGCGCCGACCTCGTGTTCCTGTCGGAAACCGCGCTGCCGGACCCGGCCGCCGCCATGCGCGACCTCACCGCGCGGGGGCGCGCCCGCACGGTCGTGTGCACGCGCGGCGCCCGTGGGTGCCTCGTCCTGACGCGCGGCTCCGGTGTGCGCGCCTTCCCGGCCGCGCCGCCCTCGGGGCCGGTGGCCGACAGCAACGGCGCGGGCGACGCGTTCGTCTCGGGCTTCCTGTACGGCACGGTGAACGGCAGGCCGCTGGAGGAGTGCGTACGCCTGGGGGCGATCGCCGGCGCGCACGCCTGCACGGTCACCGGCACGCACGAGTCCCCGATCACGGAGGCGCTGCTGCTCGCGAGGTCCGCCGCTAAGTAATGTGATAGTACGATTGAGCCGTGCTCGATCTCGTACGCGGCGTCTCGCCGGTCCTGGAGGTGCCCTTCCACGACGACGGCGCCCTCGATGCCGACGGCTTCGTCACGGTGGTCGGCGAGGTGCTGGCCACAGGCGTCACCTCGGTCATGTTCCCCGGCTTCGCCGGCGAGGTGCACAAGCTCGACGACGCCGAGCGGGAGCTGCTCACCGGCCTGCTCCTCGACGTCACCCGCCCCCGCGACGACGTGGCCGCGATCGTCTCGATCCCCGACCACGCCACCTACCACGCCGTCACGCGGGCCGTACGCGCCGCCGAGCGGGGCGCCGACGCGATCAACCTGCTGCCGCCGCACTTCCTGGGCCCCTCGCGTGAGGCCGTGCTGGCGCACGTCCGCGCGGTGCTGGCCGCGGTGGCGCCGCTGCCGGTCGTCCTGCAGTACGCCCCGGCCCAGACCGGCACCGCGCTCGACGCCGGCACACTGCACCGGCTCGCCGCCGAGCACCCCAACCTGCGCTGGGTGAAGGTCGAGTCGGCGCCGCCCGGCCGGCTGGTCGCGGCGCTGGCGGAGGGAGAGCGGCCGCTGCCCGCCCTGGTCGGCTACGCCGGGCTGCACCTGCCCGACGCGCTGCGCCGCGGCGCCGTCGGCGTGCAGCCGGGCTGCTCGTTCACCGACCTCTACGTCGAGTTGTGGCGGCGCTGGGCGAGCGGCGACGAGGCCGGGGCGCTGGCCCTGCACACCCGCCTGCTGCCCTACCTGTCCTACTGGATGCAGGGCGTGGAGCTCATCGTCGCCGCGGAGAAGGAGATCTCGCGCCGCCGCGGCTGGATCGGCTCGGCCCACTGCCGCGCCCCCGGCTACCGGCTCGATGAGGAGGAACACCGGATGATCGACCGGTTCGTCGAGGAGTTCGGGCTGGCGCCGGCATGACCGCCGGCCGGCGGCCGGCCCTTCCGGCGACCCCGGTGACGGGCAGCGGTGCGGCGCTGCAGGGCCTGCACGGGCAGGTGGTCGACAGGATCGGCGGTGCGCTCGCGGCGGGGGAGCTGCGCGCCGGGGAGGTGCTGCGGCTGGAGGACGTCCAGGAGCGCTATTCCGTCTCGCGCACGGTCGCCCGCGAGGCCGTACGCGTGCTGGAGTCCAAGCGGGTGGTCACCAGCCGCCCGCGCGTCGGCGTCACCGTGCGCCCGATGAGCGCCTGGAACCTCTACGACCCCCAGGTGATCCGGTGGCGGCTCGCCTCGCCGGGGCGGGCGGCGCAGCTGCGTGAGCTGGCCGAGCTGCGCGCCGCGGTCGAGCCCGCCGCCGCGGCGCTGGCCGCCGGGCTCGCGGGGCAGGGCGTGCGCCGGGAGCTGATCGCCCACGCGCAGGCGCTGACGAGCGCGGCGCGCGACGGCGACAGCGAGGGGCTGGTGACGGCCGACGCCGCCTTCCACCGGGTGCTGCTCGCCGCGTCGGGCAACGGCATGTTCGCCCAGCTCGCCGAGGTGACCGAGGAACTGCTCAAGGCCCGGCGCGATCAGCTGCTGCTGCCCGAGCGGCTCGACACGGCCGCCGTCAGGCGCCACCTCGACGTGGCCGAGGCCGTCGCCGCGGGCCGCAGGGCCGAGGCGGCCGAAGCGGTGCGCTCGATCGTGGAGTCCGCCCGCGACGAGGTCGAACACCTGCTCGGCGGCCCTTAGGCGGGGTCCCGCTCGGCCTTGGCGGCGGTCTCGGCGGCCAGCCGTCCAGGGGCCGTGAACGGCCCTGACGCCATCGCCACGGCCGCCGCCAGGAACATGGCCCCCGCGATGACGAGCAGCGGCGCGTCGAACGAGCCCGTGGCCTCCTTGACCACCCCGATGAGCGGCGTGACGGCCAGGCCCGCGATGTTGGCGACGGAGTTGATGAGCGCCACCCCCGCCGCCGCGGCCACCCCCGTCATGAAGGACGTGGCGCTGCCCCACAACGCGGGCACGGCCGACCACGCGGCCCCCGTGGACAGCGCCAGCAGCGCGAACCCGAGCACGCCCGGCCCGGCCAGCACGCTGCCCACCAGCATCACCCCGGAGGCCGCCATCGGCACCGCCATGTGCAGCGCGTGCCTGCCCCGCCGGTCGACGCCGCGCGCCACGAGCACCATCGCCACCACGGCCAGCGCGTACGGCACCGCGGTCAGCAGCGCGGTCACGAAGTCGCTCGGCTCGCCGAACCCGCCCTGGATCACCTGAGGCATCCACAGGGTCAGCCCGATGCTGTTGAAGGAGTACAGGAAGAAGAACAGCGCCAGCAGCAGCACCCCGGGGCTGGTCAGCGCCTGCCGTACGGAGATCGCCCGCTGCCCGTCGATCTCCGCCTGCTCGCGCGCGAGCCGCTCGACCAGCCACGTACGCCCCCGCTCCGGCAGCCACGCGGCCTCGCGCGGCTCGTCGGTGAGGAACCTCAGCACGACGAACCCGAGCACGACGGCGGGCAGGCCCTCGACGACGAACAACCACTGCCAGCCGGCCACGTCGAGGAACCCGTCCATCTTCATGATGAAGCCACTGATGGGCGCCCCGATGACGGTGGCCAGCGCGGCGCCGACGTAGAAGCGGCCCATCGCGCGGCCCCGGTGGCTGGCGGGGAACCAGCGAGCCAGGTACCAGATGATGCCCGGAGTGAAGCCGGCCTCGGCGGCTCCGAGCAGCAGCCGTACGATGATGAACGACTTCTCGCCCTGCACCAGGGCCATGCAGGCCGACACGATGCCCCAGCTGATCATGATGCGCGCGATCCAGCGGCGCGCGCCGATCCTGGCCAGCACGACGTTGCTGGGGATCTCGAAGATCACGTACGTGACGAAGAACATGCTGACCCCGAGCCCGAACTGCGCGGCGGTCAGCCCGATCGCCTCGTTCATGCTCAGGGCGGCGACCGAAACGTTCGACCGGTCGATGTAGGCCACGATGTAGCAGACGACGATCAGCGGCATCAGGCGGCCGGTCACCCGGCGCATGGTCTCTCGCTCCAGCTCGCCGACGCTCATCCCCGTGACCTCCTGTGCAACATATGCACACCATGAACTAATGGTGTTACCATTACCCTGCTGCAGGGATTCGGTCATGTCAACATCGCTGTAAAGGGCAGAGCTTATGTCGCAGACCGTGAGCAGGGCGACCGCGATCCTCCGGCTGGCGTGCGGTGGCCCGCGCAGCCTCGCGGACATCGGCGACCGGCTCGGCGTGCACCGCACCACCGCCCTGCGTCTGCTCCACACGCTCGCCGAGTCCGGCCTCGTCCGGAGGCTGCCCGACGGCACCTGGGGCGCCGGGAACGGGCTCGCCGCGCTGGCCGCGCGCGCCGGCGGCCAGTTCGGGCTGCGCGACCTCGCCCACCCGCACCTCGCCGCGCTGCAGGACAAGGCGGGCCACACCGTCCACCTGGCCGCCCTGCGGGAGAGCACCATCGTCTACGTGGACAAGATCTCGCCACCCGGCCCGGCGCGCATGTACGCCCGCATCGGTCGGCCCGTTCCGCTCCACACAGCGGGCGTGAGCAAGGCCATCCTCGCCCACCTGCCCCCCGCCCACGCGGACGAGGTGCTGGAGGGCTGGGAGTTCACCCCGTACACGCCCGCTACGCTGACCACCAGGGCCGCGCTCGACCAGGAGCTGCGGGCCGTGCGTGAACGGGGGTGGGCGGCCGATGAAGGCGAGTTCGAGGAGTTCGTCCACTGCGTGGCCGTGCCCGTGCGCAACGCCTTCGGCGACGTGACCGCGGCGGTCTCGCTCACCGCGCTGCGCGCCCAGGCCGGCCGCGCCGCCCTGCACGCCCTGCTGCCGCCGGTGATCCGGTGCGCCGCGGCCATCTCTGAGCAACTCGGTTACCAGGAGGACCCACCATGACCGTCGCCGTCCACGTCGGCCCCGAGCCCGTGCCCGTCCTCGTCGAGGCCGTGGAGCGGGCGGGCGGCAAGGTCGTGCCACTGGAGCAGGCCGAGGCGATCGTCTACTACGGCAGCGACGATCCCGCGGAGATCCGCGCCATGACGCACGGCGGCATCCGCTGGGTGCAGTTGCCCCACGCGGGCGTCGAACGCTGGGCGGACGCCGGGGTCTTCACCGAGCAGCCGGTCTTCACCGCCGCTGCCGGCGCCTATGGGCCCGCCGTGGCCGAGCACGCGCTGGCCATGATGCTGGCGGCCGCGCGCGGGCTGCACCGGCACGCCAGGGCCACCTCGTGGGGTCCCAACACCTCGAAGGAGTTCGCCGGCTCGACCGTCTCCATCGTCGGCCACGGCGGCATCGGGCGGGCGCTCATGCGGATGCTGGAGCCGTTCGGCTGCCGCGTTCTCGCGGTCACCGACAGGGGAGAGGCGCCGGGGGCGGCCCGGATCGTGCCGCGCGCCCGCTTCCGCGAGACGCTGCCCGAGGCCGGTTACGTGGTCGTCGCCGCTCCCGCCACCCCGCGGACCAGGGGCATGTTCGGGGCGCGCGAGTTCGGCCTCATGCGTTCGGACGCGTGGCTGGTCAACGTGGCACGGGGTGGGCTCGTGGTGACCGGCGACCTGGTGGACGCGCTGCGCGAGGGCCGCATCGGCGGCGCCGCCCTCGACGTGACCGACCCCGAACCGCTGCCGGACGGGCATCCGCTGTGGGAGCTGGACAACGTCCTGATCACGCCCCACTGCGCCAACCCGCGCGACGCCTACTGGCACGGCCTGGCCGAACGCGTCACCGCCAACGTACGCCGCTTCGCCGAAGGCGCCCCGCTCGAAGGCGTCGTCTCCCCGTCCCAAGGCTTCTGACCGAGCACGTCACCACCCGCTCCCACCCTCGCCACGACGCCGCCCGCCGCACGACGCCGCCCGCCGCACGGAGGCGCCGGGCGTGCGGGCGGTGCAAGGCCGCGTGCGGCCGGTCGCCGCTCATCCTGCGTCACGTGCGCGGGTAGGTGAGGCGGGCGATGGGCGGGTGTTACGGCGCGGTGGCGTCCGGTCGGCCGGGGAGGTTGATGCGGGCGCCCGCGCTCAGCCCTGAGTCGTGCACCTCGAGCCCCACGGGGGTGAGGCCCTTGTCCAGCTCGAACACCAGCGCGCCCGTGAACGTCCGCCCGGCCTCGATCCGGATCGGGGTGATCTCCTTGCCCGCCTTGTCGAGCAGCCGGGTGCCGGCGTGCAGCGCGTCGTCCTCGTCGATCAGCTTCTGCTGCCCGGGGTAGAGCACCCGGGCGTCAGGGCCGACGTTCTCGATCTTGACGCCGATCCGGCAGGCCCGCGTGGCCGCCGACTTGGCGGGCTTGCCGCATTTCGTGCTCGTCACGGCGAACTTCAGCTTGCCGTCCTGCACGGGCCCGTCCGCGCCGGACGCGGGCGGCGGGCGGAACACCCAGGCCAGTACGGCCACCAGCAGCACCAGCAGCACCGCGGCCACGACCAGGACGGTCAGGCAGCCGGCGAACATGCTGCGCTTGCGCTTCGGCGGCCGGTAGCCCGGCAGCGGGCCCTGCCCGGTCACCGCGCCGGTCACCGCGCCGGTCACCGCATGGTGCGGCGGCGCCTGGCCGGTCCGGCGGTGCGGCAGCGGTCCGCGCCCGGTGGTGAGCGGGCCGGTGTGCTCAGGGTGCGGCGTCTGCTGGCCGTGCGCGATGCGCGGCAGGGGTCCGGTCCGCTCGGGATGCGCCGGCCGGCCTTGCCCGGCCGGCGTGGGACCGGTGCGTTCCGCGGGCGGCGGAGGGTGCGGGCTCCGGCCCGAGCCGGGTGTGGGGCCCGTCCGCTCGGTGGGCGGCACGTGCTGCGGGCCGCGACCGGAACCTGACGTCGGCCCGGTGCGTTCGGCGGGAGGAGGTTGCCGTGGCCCTCCCACCGCGCCGGGCAGGGGGCCGGGCCCCGTGCGCTCGTGGTGAGCCTGTTGGGGCACCCGGCCGTCGGGGTGCCCTGCCTGAGCCCCATGGCCCCCGGCGTCGGGGTGTGGACCGCGCTGGGTCGCGTCGCGGTGCGGGCCACGCTGAGGTGCTTCGGGAAGCGGGCCCTGGTGGGTGGACTCCGGGTGCGGGGTGCGGTGAGGGGCCTCGGGATGGCGGTGCGGCGATGGCGATCCGGGCGCGGCACGCTCGGGCGGCGGCCGGTGCGGCGCCTGCGGCATCAGCGGCCCGAACTCCGACGGGTTCCACGCGTTGGTCAGGTGCTTGGTCGCGGCCAGCTGCGCGGCCGGCTCGTCGGCCGCCTCCACCAGCTCCAGCAGCAGCTGCCTGGCCGCGGGCCGCCGCGCGGGGTCGGGGTGGATGGCCGCCGCCACCAGCCGGTCGAGCGGCGCAGGCAGCCCCCGGAGGTCGGGAGGCGCGGTGCGGGCCCTGGCCGCCATCACGTAGGCGTCGCCCTCGCCGAACGGATGCCCGCCGAGCCCCGCGTACGCGATGAGCGAGCCCCACGCGAACACGTCGCCCGCCGGGCTCGTGCGCCCCTCGAAGACCTGCTCGGGAGCGATCCACCCGGGTGTGCCCATCACCATGCCGGCGTTGGTGTGCCGCGAGTCGACGTGCGAGGAACGGGCCAGGCCGAAGTCGATCACGCGCGGCCCCGCCAGCGTCAGCATCACGTTGGCCGGCTTGAGGTCGCGGTGCACCAGCCCCGCCGCGTGGATCGCTGTGAGCGCGGCGGCCACGCCGACGGCCGCCGCGTGCAGCACGGACGGTGACAGCGCGCCGTGCTCGATGAGGTGGTCCTCGAGGGAGATGCCGTCGATGTACTCGGTGACGAGATAGAGGCGGCCGCGGTCCTCGCCGTGGTCGAGCACCCGCGCCGTGCAGAACGACGCCACCTTGCGCGCGTTGGACACCTCTTCGTGGAAGCGCGCGCGGTAGACGGGGTCGGCGGTGAAGTCACGCCGGATCGCTTTGAGCGCCACCCGTGACCCGTCGGCGGCCTTGGCGAGGTAGACCACCCCCATGCCGCCGGAGCCGAGACGGCTGAGCAGCTCGTAGGGGCCGATCGCCGGCGGATCGTCCGGCTTCAGCGGAGAGCCAGCGGAGCGCCCCAACGTCGCCGTCCTCTCGCCGTCGTCATCCCGTCTCAACCCGAACCGATCCTCCGCCCCGGCCGGTCGTCGTGCAGCGACCCGCACCGTTCCGCCGCACGGCATCCCGTTTGTACCCAAGACTCTAACGGAGGAAGGGCCCGCTCGTTGGCCACTAGGCGTGAGCAGGCTTGCGGCGCGCGGGGCGCATCGTCACCCGCAGCCGCGCGAGATTGAGCGCGTAGGGGAGCGGCCGGTGCGGCGAGATGAGCCGCCCGACGGGCTTGGGACGGGAGGCGCGCAGGATGCCGGCCAGGAAGGCCGTGCCGACCGCGAGCGTCAGGTGCACGCCCTCGCAACCCGGCCTTGCCCACCACTCGCCGGCGGCGGTGCCGTCCTGCCAGATCTCGGGTGCGAAGGTGTTCGCGTACGGCAGGCGGGGGCTGCGCTGGTGGGCGGCCATCGGCACGAGGACGGTGGTGCCCGCGGGCAGGGTGGCGCCGTACCAGGAGGTCTCCATCGTGGTGACCCGGGTCAGCGCCGGCACGGGCGGCCACAGGCGCAGGCTCTCGCGCAGGCAGGCGCGTAGGTGACAGGGGTCGGCGCGGGCCGCCTTGCGGTGCGCAGGGTGGGCGGCGAGCAGGGCGAGGGTCTGCATGAGGCCGGGCGCGGTCACCCCGAGCCCCATCAGCCAGAACGCGGCCTGCATGAGCCCGCGCGACTCGGCCTGTCCGGGGTTCTCGGCGATCAGCCCGGCCAGGCTGCCGGGCTCGGCGCGGCGCAGGTGGTCGATGATCCGAGCGTCGTAGCGGCCCGACAGGAGCTGCTGGCGCCGCCTGGCCCGCAGCCGTCCCGCCCGGGTGAGGTCCGCCAGCAGCCGGGTCAGCTCCTCGTCGCCGGCCGCGCCGTCGCCGTAGACGCAGCGGCGGGCGACGCGCTGCCAGCGCGTGTCGAGCCGGGCGTAGTCCACCACGCCGTCGGTGAGTCCTTCGGCCTCCTCACGGGCGATCTCGATGAACGCGGGCCGCAGCACGTCCGTCGGCAGGCCCAGGGGGCGGATCTCCACGGCCGGCGCGTACGCGTCGTCGTCCTCGGCCAGCACACGCAGCGCGTCCCGCTTGGAGATGACCACCAGCGCGGAGCCGCGTGGGCCGCGGACCAGGACGGGACGGCCGCCGTACCGGGATTCGAGCTCCATCAGCAGCGTGCGGGAGCGCAGCAGGTCGCGCCCGGGGGCGAGGTGCGGCGTGCCGGGCGGTACGAGGGCGGACCGCAGGCGCAGGCTCTCCAGCGCGGTGGCCCTGGGCAGCCCCCTAGGCACGTGCGGCTCCCCGGGATCCGGCCGGCGCCCGCGAGTCCCGGGCCGCGTGGGCCCTGGGCCCTGAGCCCGCGGGCGCCTCCTGGATGGCCGGAGCGGGGAGAAAGTTCATATCCCGATGTGATCGCCGCAGCCTTGCCTTCGCAATCTGGGGTTTCGGTCACCGGAACGTCTGCGGCCCCGCGCGCCCGAGGTGTTCCGGTGGCCGGAACGCCGGCATCACGGCACACGAAGCGGTTCGGGGCAGGGGGAGATCGCGGCCGAGATGGCCTGCGCCGCGCCGCGTACGGAGATGCCGAGCCGGGCGAGCTGGGCCGCGTGCGCGGGCGCGGCCACGCCGAGCGCCATGCAGACCGTGCCCGCGGGCCCGAACACGGGGGCGGCCACGCAGGCCACGCCCTCGGTGTACTCCTCCTGCGCGTACGCCACCCCGTGCCTGCGGACCTGGGCCAGCTCCCGCTCCAGCCCGGTCAGGGTGGTGACGGTGCGGCGCGTCCAGCGTTCGAAGGGGCCGCGCGCGATCAGCTCGTTGCGCAGCCGGGGATCGAAGGCCAGCAGCGCCTTGCCCGTAGCGGTGCAGTGCAGCGGCGCGCGGTCGGTGCCGTCGGAGCGTGAGCCGACGCGGTTGTGCCCGTAGAGGCGCTCGACGTAGCGGGCCTCCAGGCCGGCGGGCACGGCCAGGTTCACGGTCTGCCTGGTGGCCTCGTACAGGTAGAGCAGGTACGGGAGCACCACCGCGCGGGTGCCCGGCACGAGGGCGCGGGTGGTGCGGGCCATCGTCTCCAGCACCTCGCCGGGCACGTAGACGTTGCCGACCCGCCGGGCCAGCTCGCGCGCGCACAACACGCCGAGGATGCGATGCGCGGTCGACTTGGGCAGCCCTGTGCTGCGGCACAACTCCGACAGGCTCACCGGGCGGGACGACGCGCTGAGCGCGAGGAGGATGTCGATCCCGCGCTCCAGGCTGCCCGGTTGCGCCGCCCTGCGGTCGTCGGCGACGCTCTGCTCGTGGTCGGCGGTTTGTGTCGGCATGACTGTCCTTTCGCTTTCCGAGGAGCGAAAGGGGCTTCCCGGGGCCGCGTTTTGTGCATGCCTCGACCTACCCGGTTGACCGAAGGTTGATACACCGTCAACTCAGAGTGATGATCTTCGCGTATTCAGAAAAAGGCCGCGCCGGGGGATTGCGCGGCCTTGTCCGGTCCGTGCGTCACCTTAGTGCGGCGGCCTCCGACGCGAGCTTCTCGACCCGGCCCCAGTCCCCCGCCGCCAGCGCGTCGGCCGGGGTCAGCCAGGTGCCGCCGACGCAGCCCACGTTCGGCAGCGCGAGATAGCCTGCCGCCGTGTCGGCCCGGATGCCGCCCGTCGGGCAGAACCGCACGTCCGGCAGCGGCCCGCTCAGGGCCTTGACGTAGGGGACGCCGCCCGCGGCCTCGGCGGGGAAGAACTTGAGCTCCTTGACGCCGCGCTCGGCCAGGGCCATGGCCTCGGACACGGTGGCCGCGCCGGGCAGGTAGGGAATGCCGCTCGCGTCCAGTGCCTCGACCAGCGACAGGGTGGTGCCCGGCGAGACCAGGAACCGAGCCCCGGCCGCCACCGATGCCGAAATATCGGCAGAAGTCCGGATCGTGCCGGCACCCACGGTCGCCTCGGGCACCTCGGCGGCGATCCGGGCGATGGCCTCACGGGCGGCCGGCGTGCGCAGGGTCACCTCGATGACCGGCAGGCCACCGGCGACCAGCGCCCTGGCCAGCGGCACGGCGGTGTCCGCGTCGTCGATTACCACGACGGGGATCACCGGGGTGAGATCGAGCAGACTGCTCATACGTTCTTCTCCTCGTCGGCCCCGTCCGGGACCTTCCGTACTGAAATTTCCGGGCTTGCGTCACAGCGGGGCATGCCTCAACCCACCTATTCCCTGCGCGCGCACCGGCTCAGCCAGGCCGCGGCGCCCGTCAGCGCCGTCCGAGCAGGCCGCGCCGGCCGCGATCCCCAGCCGGACCGTCACCGGGCCAGCCCGGCGGGGCGAGCCCTCACAGGGGCGCCCGCCTCCAGGTGCGAGGAGCCCGCCTCGGCGGGGAAACCCAGCCCGGGGCCGTGGTGCGGAGACTCGGCGCCGCTCACCCCGAAGATCCCGGCCCCCTGCTCCGCGTGCCCCGCCATCCGGCGGAACGCGGCGAACAGCTCACGCCCGGTCCCGACCCACTGCGCGTCGCTCAGCGGCCGTCCCTCGGGTGCGCGCCCGGCCAGTTCCTCGGCCGGCACCAGCAGCTGCAGGGTGCCCGCTGCCGAGTCGAGCCTGACGACGTCGCCGTCGCGCACCAGCGCGATCGGCCCGCCGTCGGCCGCCTCGGGCGACAGGTGGATGGCCGCGGGCACCTTGCCGGACGCGCCCGACATCCGCCCGTCGGTCACGATCGCCACCCGCTGCCCCCGGTCGAGCAGCACGGCCAGCGGCGAGGTCAGCTTGTGCAACTCGGGCATGCCGTTCGCGCTCGGTCCCTGGTAGCGGATGACCGCCACGAAGTCCTGCCCGTCCAGCTCGCCCGCCTCGAACGCCTCCAGCAGGTCGAGCTGGTCGTCGAAGACCTTGGCCGGCGCCTCGACCACCAGGTGCTCCGGCTTGACCGCCGACACCTTGCTGACGGCGCGGCCCAGGTTGCCCTCGACCATGTGGATCCCGCCGTCCGCAGCGAACGGCCCGGCGACGGGACGCAGCACGTCCAGGTCGGCGCTGCCGCCGGTGACCGGCGACCACAGCAGCTCGCCGTCCACCAGGGCGGGCGCCTCGCGGTAGCGGTCGAGCCCGCGTCCCGCGACGGTCAGCACGTCGGCATGGAGCAGCCCTTCGTCCAGTAGGTCACCGATGAGCACCTGCATGCCGCCGGCGTCGCGGAAGTGGTTCACGTCCGCCTGGCCGTTCGGGTAGATCTTCGTCAGCGACGGCACCACCCGTGACAAGCAGGCCAGGTCGTCCCAGGTCAGGACGATGCCCGCGGCGGCCGCCATGGCCACCAGGTGCAGCGTGTGGTTGGTCGAGCCGCCGGTGGCAAGCAGGGCGACGCAGGCGTTCACGATGGCCTTCTCGTCGACCACCTCGCCGATCGGCGTGTACTCCCCGCCGTGCGCGGTGATCTGCACGGCCCTTCGTCCCGCGGCCGCGGTGAGGGCGTGGCGCAGCTCGGTGTGCGGGTTGACGAACGTCGAGCCCGGCAGGTGCAGGCCCATGAC
This sequence comes from Nonomuraea longispora, assembly GCF_004348345.1. GTDB lineage: Bacteria > Actinomycetota > Actinomycetes > Streptosporangiales > Streptosporangiaceae > Nonomuraea > Nonomuraea longispora. Next base: position 4,776 of record NZ_SMJZ01000039.1, on the reverse strand, counting down.
CTCCATCAGCGCCTGGTTGGAGTTGGCGGTGCCGTAGAAGGTGCAGGTGCCGGGGGAGTGGTACGACCGGGCCTCGGCGTCCAGGAGCTCGTCCCTGCCCACCTTGCCCTCGGCGAACAACTGCCGGGTGCGGGCCTTGACCTTGTTCGGCAGGCCGGACGTCATCGGCCCGGCGGGCACGAAGACCGCCGGCAGGTGCCCGAAGTGCAGCGCCCCGATGAACAGCCCCGGCACGATCTTGTCGCACACGCCCAGCAGCAGCGTCGCGTCGAACATGTCGTGCGACAGCGCGATCGCGGTGGCCATGGCGATCACGTCGCGGCTGTAGAGGGACAGCTCCATGCCGGGCCGCCCCTGCGTGATGCCGTCGCACATCGCGGGCACGCCGCCCGCCACCTGCGCCACACCCCCGGCCTTGCGCACGGCCGCCTTGAGCTCCTGCGGATACGTCTCGTACGGCTGGTGCGCGGAGAGCATGTCGTTGTAGCTGGTCACGACGGCCACGCCGGGCTTCGCCGTGGCGCGCAGCGCGGGCTTGTCCTCGCCTGAGGCGCCCGCGAAGCCGTGCGCCAGGTTCGCGCAGCCGAGGTGCGCCCGCGCGGGCCCCTTCGCCCGCGCGGCCTCGCCGTCACGGCGGATCCGCGCCAGGTACGCGGCCCGGCTCGTGGCGCTCCGCTCGGCGATCCGGTCGGTGATCTCCTGAATGACGGGGTTCATGCACGCTCCTTCGTCGGGCCGGTGAACCCGAGGTCTCTCCATCGGCAGGTACGCATCGCGCGCTCGTTCACGCGTCATCCTCGTGCCACGCGCGACCGCTGCGGCCGAGCAGTTCATGGGCGCCCGCGGGACCGGTGGTCCCCGCGGCGTAGGGCTCGGGCAGCTCCGCCTGCGACTCCCAGGCCTGCAGGATCGGGTCGATCCAGCGCCAGGCCGCCTCCACCTCGTCCCGCCGCATGAACAGCGTCGGGTTCCCGGCCAGCACGTCGGTCAGCAGCCGCTCGTACGCCTCCGGCACCCGCGTCGAGAACGTCTCGCCGAAGCTCAGCGACAGCGGCACCGGCTTCAGCGTCACGTCGCCCGCACCCGGCTCCTTGGCCATGATGTGCAGCCGGATGCCCTCCTCCGGCTGGAGCCGCAGCACCAGCCGGTTCGGCGCGCCGCCGGGGTAGATGGAGTGCGGCACGTCCTTGAACTGCACCACGATCTCCGAGCGCCGGTACGGCATCCGCTTGCCGGTGCGCAGGTAGAACGGCACTCCCGCCCACCTCCAGTTCTTCACCTCGGCCCGGATCGCGGTGAACGTCTCCACCCGCCGCGAGGCCTCGGTGGGCGGCGTGGACGCGGGCTCGTCGAGGTAGCCCGGCATGTCGTCCGCGCCGACGTACTGGCCGCGTACGGTGAAGCGGTCGGCCTCCGTGCCCGTGATCGGCCGCAGCGCCTGCAGCACCTTGACCTTCTCGTCACGCACGGCCTCGCGGTCGCTGCGGGCGGGCGGCTCCATCGCGGTCAGCGTGAGCAGCTGCAGCAGGTGGTTCTGCACCATGTCGCGCAGCGCGCCCGCGTGGTCGTAGTAGCCGCGCCTGCCGGGCGTCCCGACGGTCTCGGCCGCGGTGATCTGGACGTGGTCGATCCAGAGCGAGTTCCAGATCGGCTCGAGGAAGGCGTTGGCGAAGCGCAGGACCAGGAGGTTCTGGACGGTCTCCTTGCCCAGGTAGTGGTCGATGCGGAAGATCTGGCGCTCGTCGAAGATGGCGCCGACCTCATCGTTGATGCGCTGCGCGCTCGTCAGGTCATGGCCGAGCGGCTTCTCCAGCACCACGCGGGAGCTCGGCGTCACCAGCCCGGCCTCGTCGAGCTCACGGCAGAACGGCCCGAACGTGCGGGGCGGGCTGGCCAGGTAAAACACCCGGTCGCGCTGCTCGTGCCCGGCCAGCAGCCTGGTGAGCGCGCCCCAGCCCTGCCGGTCGGTCCCGCCCGTGCCCGTGCCCGTGCCCGTGACATCTCTGCCGACGTCGACCGAGACGTGGTGCAGGCGGCCGAGGAAACGCTGCCAGCCGGCCTGGTCGTCGGCGGGCACCTGGTCGCGTACCTCGGCGTCCACCTTTCCGCGGAAGTCGGCGTCGGTCAGCCCGCCCCTGGACATGGCGATGACGCGGGATTCGGGCGAGAGCCGGCCGTCCCTGTCGCTGTGGTAGAGCGCCGGGATCAGCTTGCGCATGGCCAGGTCGCCGGTCCCGCCGAAGACGACGAGGTCCGCGGTGTGCGCGCCGGCGGGATCTGGGCGATCTGCGGGTGAGGTCGAGAGGGGGGACACGGTTGAGACTCCATGATCTACCAACTAGGGATAGAACGGACAATAACGGGAGTTTGGTTCGTACACAAGCGGAGTTTTGGAATCTAAGATAAAAAAGTTGCGACTTTTCATTACCTAACCCCGTGTGGTTCACTTAGCCGATGCCTCGACGTACTGCCGCGACCTTCGCCACCAGTGGCGAGGTGCTCCGCCTCATCCGCTCAGGAGAGGCCGTGACGCGCGCCGACCTCGGCCGGGTGACCGGTCTGTCGCGCCCAGCGGTGCAGTTGCGCGTCGGTGAGCTGCTGGAACGCGGCCTGGTCGTGGAGCGCGCCGACGCACCCTCCACGGGCGGGAGGCCGCCGGTCCGGCTGGAGTTCAACGCCTCGGGCGGCGTGGTGCTGGTCGCGGCGCTCGGCGCCAGCCGCACCCGGGTCGCCGTCTGCGACCTGGCCGGGCACGAGCTCGACGGGTGCGAGTTCGCGATGGACGTGGAGCAGGGCCCCGACGTGGTGCTGCCGTTGCTCATGGACACGTGGGACGAGCTGCTCGGCGGCCGTCCCCGCTCCACGGTCGCCGGCGTCGGCATGGGCGTGCCCGCGACGGTCGAGTTCGCGCAGGGCCGCACGGAGAGCGCCCGCGTGATGGCCTCCTGGACCGGAGTGGTGATCCCGCCGATCATTCACGAGCGGTTCCCCGTCCCGGTGCTCGTCGACAACGACGTCAATGTGCTGGCCATCGGCGAGCACCGCGGCGTCTACCCCGACCTGAGCGACCTGATGTTCGTGAAGATCTCGACGCGGATCGGCGCGGGCGTCGTCGCCGGCGGCGAGATCCTGCGCGGTGCGCTGGGCGCCGCGGGCGAGATCGGGCACATCCCCGTGCTCGACGGCGGCGACGTGCTGTGCCGGTGCGGCAACACCGGCTGCGTCGACTCCGTCGCCAGTGGCACCGCGCTGCTGCGCGACCTGCGGGCCCTCGGCAAGGACGTCATGACGATCGCCGACGTGACGGCGCTGGTGCGGGCGGGCGACGCCGAGACGATGGCCACCGTGCGCGAGGCGGGACGCAGGATCGGCGAGGTGCTCGCGGGGGCGGTCAACATCCTCAACCCGTCGGTGGTGGTGCTGGGCGGCGACGTCGCCGAGGCGTTCGGGCCGCTCGTGTCCAGCATCCGCGAGGTCGTCTACCGCCGCTCCACCGCCCTGGCGACCCGCCGGCTGCGCATCGAGCCGAGCCGGCTCGGCGCGGGCGCCGGCATCAGCGGGTGCGCGGTGATGGTGCTCGACCACGTGTTGTCGCCCGAGGCGGTCGACGAGGCCATGACGGTCTCCGCCCTGCGCCGGCAGAGCGCGGCCTCCGGCTAGAGGGCGGCTAGAGTCGGCTAGAGGTCCCAGCGCGGCTCGGCGCTCTCCTGCACGCGGCCGTCCGCGCGGAAGATCAGGTGACGGTCGAAGCCGGCGGCGAACCACCGGTCGTGCGTGACCACCAGCACCGTGCCCGCGAACCCGGCAAGGCCCCGCTGCAACGCCTCCGCGCCGGCCAGGTCGAGGTTGTCGGTCGGCTCGTCGAGCAGCAGCAGCGTCGCCCCCGAAAGCTCGAGCAGCAGGATCTGCAGCCGGGCCTGCTGGCCGCCCGACAATGTCTCGAACGGCTGCCCGCCCGCCGGGGCCAGCTCGTAGCGGGCCAGCGCCGCCATCGCCTCGTTGCGGGTCATGGCGTGCTCACGCATCACGACGTCGGCCGCGGCGCGTCCGTGCAGGTCGGGCCGCTCGTGGGTCTGCGCGAAATAGCCGGGCGTGACCCTGGCGCCCAGCCGGGCGGAGCCGGTGCGGGCGATCGGCTCGCCGGCCAGCAGCCGCAGGAAGTGCGACTTGCCGGTGCCGTTGGCGCCGAGGACGCCGACGCGCTCGCCGTACCAGATCTCCGTGGAGAACGGCCGCAGCAGGCCGCTCAGCTCCAGGCCCTCGCACGTGAGCGCCCGCTTGCCGGTGCGGCCGCCGCGCAGCCGCATGCGCACGTTCTGCTCCTTCGGCGCGCGCTCGGGCGGCCCGGCCCGCTCGAACCGCTCCAGCCTCGTCACCGCCGACCGGTACGCGCCCGCGAGCGCGTCGTTGTTCGCCGAGCGCTGACGGAGTGTGTGCACCAGGCCGCGCAGCCGGGCCCGCTCGTCCTCCCAGCGCCCGCGCCTCTCCTCCAGCCGCTCCGCGCGCCGCCTGCGGGCCTCGGCGTAGCCGGCGAACCCGCCGCCGTGCACCCACGCGCCGCGCCCCTCGACCGTGATGATGCGGTCGGCCGTCTCGGCCAGCAGCCACCTGTCGTGCGAGACGAGCAGCACCGTCTTGGCCGACTCCCTGACCGCCCGCTCCAGCCACTGCTTGCCCCGCACGTCAAGGTAGTTGTCGGGCTCGTCGAGCAGCAGGATCTCGTCCGGACCGCGCAGCAGCGCCGCCAGCATGAGCCGCTTCTGCTCCCCGCCCGAC
>NZ_SMJZ01000399.1 GCF_004348345.1 Nonomuraea longispora | reverse complement strand
GCTCAGGGGCCGGCGACCGCGGCGCCCTCCCCGTCCGGCACACCGGTGCCGACCGCCACGCCGGTCGCGCGCACGCCCGGCAAGTTCACCGCGATCCCCCGGCCCTGCCAGCTGCTCACCAGGTATCAGGCCACCGAGGTCGTGGGCAAGTACCTGACCAGCAGCAGGGAGCACTCCGTCGAGTGCGCGTGGAGCAGATCTCGCGACGACAGGTCCCTCGCGCTCCACGTCAGGTTCTACCTGTATCCGCAGCAGGGCGACGGTTATGAGACCAAGCTCGCCGAGGAGCACGTACAGGGTGCCAGGGCCAAGGCCGAGTCGGAGGCCGGCCGCGGCGGCAGCGGCGCCGAGCAGGGCGAGGTCTTCGAGATCCCCGATGCGGGCGACACGGCCGTCGGCTGGGAGAAGCGGGAGACGACGTTCAGCAGCAAGAAGTTCACGGTGCACTCGGTCTTCAGCACCAGCAACATCGTGGGAGAGGTCCGTTTCACCCGCAATGTCGAGAAGGAGCCAGGGCTGCGTGACAAGGCCGAGAAGGCCGTCGCCTACCTCGTCAAGAACCTCGACGCCAAGGCCTGACCCATGCGTGTGATCGCCGAGCGGTACCGGTTGCTCGCCCCTCTGGGCGCGGGGGGCGCCGGCACGGTGTGGCGGGCCCACGACATGGTGCTGGGCCGCGAGGTCGCGATCAAGGAGGTACGTCTGCCCGCCGACCCGGCCAGGAGGGGCAGAGCGCTCACGGACACCCTGCGCGAGGCCCGCGCGGCGGCGTCGCTGAACCATCCGGCGATCGTCACGGTGCACGACGTCATCGCCGAACAGGGGCAGCCGTGGATCGTCATGGACCTGCTGCCCGGCCGGTCGCTGGCCGACCGGCTGCGTGAGAGCGGCAGGCTCCCGCCCGGCCAGGTCGCCGCCGTCGGGCTGCGGGTGCTCGACGCGCTGGAGGCGGCGCACCAGCGCGGGATCCTGCACCGGGACGTGAAGCCGGGCAACGTCATGCTGACCGACTCCGGCGAGGCCGTCCTCACCGACTTCGGCATCGCCGCGCACATCGACGACACGCCGAGCGCGACCGCGACCGCCGATCACCCGGGGGCCGCCGGCTCACCGGGGTACATCGCGCCGGAACGCCTGCGCGGCGAGCCCGCGGGACCGGCCTCCGATCTCTGGTCGCTGGCCGCCACCCTGTACACGGCGGTGGAGGGGCGCGGCCCCTTCGTACGCGACTCGCCCATGGCGATCGTCGCGGCGGTGCTCACCCAGCCCGCGCCGCCACCGGTCAACGCGCATCCGTTCGGCGGCCTGCTGATGGCGATGCTGGACAAGAACCCGGCCGCGCGCCCGCACCCGCGGGCGATCAGAGCCGGGCTCCAGCCGATCGCCGCTCCCCTGCCCGCGCGCCGCTCGGTGATGACGGCCACCACCGTCCCGGTCGCCTCCAGGAAGAGCAGGCTGCCGGTCCTGCTCGGTGGCCTGGCGGCCGCCACCGCCGTCGCCGTCACGGCGGTGGTCCTGGTCAACGCCTCCGCCGGGACCACCGGGCCACCGGAGAACACGCCGGTCGCGCAGGAACCGTCCTCTTCGCCGCCGCCCGCCTCCACCCCGTCGGGAACGCCCACCCCGGAGGCGAAGGTTGACGGCGCGTTCGTCGCGGCGCCCGAGGCCTGCGGGCTGGTGAGCGACCAGAAGGCGGCCGAGATCCTGCCCGGGATGCGCAGGCGCGCGGGTCCCGACACCACCAAGTGCGACTGGATGGCCGGCGTCCTGGACAAAACCGTCGGCATCGAGATCGAACACGCGCCGCAGGTGGCGCTGGCGAAGAAGATCATCACCAGCAGGAAGCGGGCGCAGGCCACCAAGGAGGGGCGGTCGCAGAGCCTCACCTACCAGCCCGTACGCGACCTGCCAGGCCTCGGGGACGAAGCCTTCGGCCAGGACTGGTGGAACACGACGTTCGCGCAGGCCCACAGCATCGTGTGGGTACGCGTCAGCAATCTCGTCATCGAGGTCGACTCGTCCGTCCCCAACGCCAAGCTCACACCCGAGCAGCAGGACAGAGCCACCAAGGCGGCCCGCGCGATCGTGGCCGCGCTCCGGGACGTCCGGTCGACCGGGACAGGCTGATGCGTGCAACCGTCAAGTTCACGAGAGGAGGCGTGGCGTCCACCGGAGTTCCGTACGCGACCGGAGCCGTGCGCCACGGACCGAGATGAACGAGGTACCCACCCCGCCCCGCGC
>NZ_SMJZ01000398.1 GCF_004348345.1 Nonomuraea longispora | reverse complement strand
CCCGCCCCGCCCCGCCGACAGCGGCAGCAGCGGCGGCGGACACCGGCTGGCCGTGCGCGACCCCGGACCGGCGTACCGCCTGACCTGGCAGCCGCTGTCGCCGCCGTCTCCCGGCCCCGGCCAGGTGCTGATCGAACTGCGCGCCGCGGGCCTGAACTTCCGCGACCTGGTCCACGCCGTCAACCTGCTGCCCGGCGAGGCGCTCGAAGGATTCCACGGCGGCTTCCCCCTGGGACTGGAGGGCGCCGGAGTGGTCGCCGCCGTCGGCGCGCAGGTTACGGGCCTGCGCCCCGGCGACCGCGTGATGACGGCGCAGGCCGTGGGCGTGGGCACCCACGCCGCCGTCCCGGCCTGGGCCGTGATGCCGGTGCCCGACGACATGGACTTCACCGAGGCCGCCACGATCCCCATGGCCCACCTCACCGCCCACGCCGCCCTGAACCACACCGGCGCGCTGCGGGCCGCCGAGACGGTCCTGGTCCACAGCGGCGCCGGCGGGGTCGGCCTGGCGGCTGTCCAGTACGGCCGCCGCATAGGCGCCCACGTCATCGCCACCGCCGGCACCCGCGCCCGGCGCGCCTTCCTGCGCGCACAAGGCGTCGAGCACGTGTACGACTCCCGCAGCCTGGACTTCGCCGAGCAGATCATGGAGCTGACCGGCGGACGCGGCGTGGACGTGGTGCTCAACTCGCTCATCGGCGAAGCCCTAATCCGCAGCATGGAGATCCTCGCCCACGGCGGCCGGTTCGTCGAGATCGGCAAGCGCGACATCTTCGCCGACCACCGGCTGCCGATGCGCCCCTTCGGCAACAACACCGCCTTCATCGGCCTGGACGTGGGCACGCTCCTCACCCAGGACCCCGACCGCTCCGCCCGCGCGATAGCCGAACTGGCCGGCGAGGTGACCGCCGGCCGCACCACGCCGCTGCCGCACACCGTCTACCCGGCCTCCCACGTCGCGGACGCCTTCGCGGCGATGCGCCACTCACGGCACATCGGCAAGATCGTCATCTCGTTCGACGCCGCCGGCGAATCCGTGCTCGTCGAGACCGGACCGCGCCCGCCGCGCCTCGACCCCCAGGGCACCTACCTGGTCAGCGGCGGGCTGGGCGGGTTCGGCGCGGCGACCGCCCGCTGGCTGGCCGCCCGCGGCGCCCGCCACCTGGCCCTGGTAGGCCGCCGCGGACCCGACAGCCCCGAAGCGGCGGACCTGCTGCGCGACCTGCGCGAACACGGGGCCGCCACGCACGTGTACGCGGCCGACGTCAGCGATCGCACGGCGATGAGCCGCATCGTCGCGCAGGCCCGCGCCGACGGCCGCCCGCTGCGCGGCGTCGTCCACGCGGCCATGCACCTCGACGACGGCCACATCGGCGACCTCACCGACGACCGGGTCGCGGCCGTGCTCCGGCCCAAGATCGGCGGAGCGCTGGTCCTCGACGAGGTGACCCGCCAGGAGGAACTCGACCTGTTCCTGCTGTACTCCTCGGTCACCACCACGCTCGGCCACGTGGGACAGACGTCCTACGTGGCCGCCAACCACTTCCTCGAGGCGCTGGCCCGACGCAGGAGAGCCCGCGGGCTGCCCGCCCTGACGGTCTGCCTCGGCGCGCTGGCGCACACCGGCGTCGTGGCCCGCGGCGCGGGCGACAGGCTGGCCGCGTTCGGCATCGAGGCAGTCACCCCGCGCGAGGCGTTCACCGCGATCGAGGACATGCTCGCCGGCGGCGCGGACGTGGCCGGCGTGGGCCGCTGCGACTGGAGCAGGCTACGCCAGGTCCTGCCCGCCCTCGACCGGCCCCGCATGTCGCCGGTCATGCCGACGGCGACGAGGCAGGAGGACGTCAGCCCCGAGCAGATCGCCAGGCAGCTGGAGGCGATGGACGCCGACCAGGTGCTGGCCTACCTCACCGAGCACATCCCGCGGCTGCTGGCCTCGATCCTGCAGATGCCGGCCGAGCAGATCGCCCACGATCGCAAGCTGGAGGACTACGGGATGGACTCGCTGATGGGCGCGCAGGTGCTGGCCTCGCTACGCCACCAGTACGGCATCGACATCCCGCCGATGGAGATCCTGCGCAGCGGCGGCACGATCGCCGACCTGGCCGCTCTCGTCCTGGACCGGCTGCGCCCGCGGCAGGCCACAGCGGCAGGCCGGTAGAAACCCAGGAAGCGGCACCGCCGTACGGGGAAACTCCCGGCCGCGGCGGGGAAAGAAGGAGGAGCGCTCATGCCGGCCGGTGCC
>NZ_SMJZ01000397.1 GCF_004348345.1 Nonomuraea longispora | reverse complement strand
CGGTCGGCGGTTTCGTGGTCGTCCGGACGGTGACCGGCGGTCATCTCGTCGAGGGCCGGATCGGGGCGGTTCGGCTCGTGGTCGCGTACCGGACCGACGCCCGGCCTCGTCGGAGAGGGGCGCGGGGTGGTGAGGGCGCGGACGGTGGCGCGGGCGGCGGCGAGGCCGATCCAGAAGGCCGAGCCCTCGTCCCCGAGCAGCCAGCCGTACCCGTCGGCGGTGCCGGCGGGAGCGTGGTCGGCGATTCTGGCCGCGATCGCCCCCGTGCCCGAGATGAGCACGGTGCCCGACGGCGAGGGTGTGCCGGCGGCGAAGGCGGTCACGATGTCGCCCGTCACCCGTACCCCGCGCACGTCGCCCCCGGACAGGAGGGCGCCGAAGACGCGCTCGGTGAGCGTCGCGCACAGCGAGGGGTTGCCTGCCAGGCCCGCCACGGCACCTATGAGCCGCTCGGAGCCGGAGTGCGGCAGGGCCGCGCGTACGGCGGTGGTCAGGTTGGCGGCGGCGGTGTCGAGGCCGAGAGTGCCGGGGTTGGCGCCGCCCGCGTGCCCGCGCCGCACCGGCGTGCCGTCCAGCGTGAACAGCGCGGCCCGCGACGTGGTGCCGCCGGCGTCGACGCCCAGAACCAGCTGCATGTCAAAAATTATTGCCGAAATGGCTTGACTGCGCCAGACGCTGGGCATAATTATCACCGCGTGGAACTACTGAGCCGCATCAGGGCCGAGCAGCACGACATGCCCGAGGCGCTGCGCAAGGTGGCCGATGCGATTCTCGCCGCCCCTGCGGAGGCGGCCCGCCTGACCATCGTCGACCTTGCCGAGCGGAGCGCCACGTCCACCGCCACGATCACCCGATTCTGCCGCGCCCTGGGCTTCTCCGGCTACGCCGCGCTCCGGGTGGCCGTCGCCACCGAGACCGGCCGGGTGGCGCAGCAGACGTGGCAGACCGACATCGGCCGCGAGATCCTGCCCGACGACAGCCTCGACCGGGTGCTGAGCGTCGTGTCGGGCAACGACATCCGCCTGATCCAGGAAACCGGCGACCAGCTCGACCTGGCCGTGGTGGACAAGGTCGCGCGGGCCGTGGCCAGGGCCGGGCGGGTGCTGCTGTTCGGGGTGTCGAGCAGCGCGGCGGTCGCCAGCGAGATGGAATACCGGCTGCAACGCATGCGGGTGCCGACCTGGAGCAGGTCCGACGCCCACAGCGCGCTGACGGACGCGGCGCTGCTCGGCCAGGGCGATGTCGCGATCGGCATCTCCCACAGCGGCCGGACACGCGAGGTCATCGAGGTGCTCGCCGAGGCGGGCAGCCACGGCGCGATCACCGTGGCCGTCACCTCGCAGCCGAGATCGCCGCTGGCCGAGGGGGCCGAGCTGGTGCTGACGACGGCGAGCCGCGCGACGAGCTTCAGGTCCGAGGGGTTCGCCGCGATCCACTCGCAACTGCTCGTGCTCGACGTCGTGTACGTGTCGGTCGCCCAGCGCACGTACGAGCGTACGAAGCAGGCGTTCGACGTCACCGTGCGGGCCGTGGCCGGACACCGGCTACCGGAACAGGGCCCGCCAGGCTCATCAGAAGGGGACATATGACGGTCAACCAGCGAGTCGCCCCGCGGGCCTTCGCCGAGCACATCGCGCAGCTCGTCCGGGTGATCCCGGAGGATCCGGAGATCACGCGGGCGGCCGGCCTGTTCACCAGGACGCTGAACGCGGGCGGCGTGATCCAGGCGTTCGGGTCGGGCCACTCGGAAGCGGTCGCCATGGAGATCGCCGGCCGGGCGGGCGGCCTCGTGCCGACCAACCGGCTCGCACTGCGCGACATCGTCCTGTACGGCGACGCCCCCAGGGCCGAGCTCGACCGCTACGACCTGGAGCGGGACCCCGCCGTCGCCCGTACGATCCTCGACCTGGCCCCCGTCCAGCAGTACGACCTGTTCGTCATCATCTCCAACTCGGGCGTCAACGGCGTGGTCGTCGAGCTCGCCACGCTCGTCAAGGAACGCGGTCACGACCTGATCGCGATCACCTCGCGCGCCCACAGCGAAGCCGTCGTGTCCCGCCACCCCTCGGGCCGCCGGCTCGCCGACCTGGCCGACGTCGTCCTCGACAACCACGCCCCCTACGGCGACGCCGTCCTGCCCCTGCCCGACGGAGGCTCCGTTGGAGCGGTCTCCACCATCACCTCGGCTCTGCTGGCCCAGCTCGTCGTGACCCAGACCGTCAGCAACCTGCTCGATGCCGGTGAAGTCCCGCCGGTCTACCTCTCGGCCAACGTTCCCGAGGGCGACGCGCACAACCTCCGCCTGGAGGCGCTGTACGCGGGCCGCATCCGCCGCGGCGCCTGACCCCGGTCCCACCGACCCCGTTCCACCG
>NZ_SMJZ01000396.1 GCF_004348345.1 Nonomuraea longispora | reverse complement strand
GCTCAGGCGCATCCGCGTCGGCCCCATCGGGCCGTCACCCTCCTCGCCGACCCGGTTGTCCAGCGCCTTGAGATCCGCTCCGGCGCAGAACGTGCCACCCTCCCCCCACAACACCGCCACGGCCGCGTCCGAACGCTCGAAGTCACGGAACGCGCCGGCCAGCGCGGCGGCCGTCTTCCGATCGACCGCGTTACGCGCTTCCGGCCTGCTGAGCACCACGGTGGTGACCGGCCCCTCACGCTCCAGGCGTACCGCCATTCGAGCCTCCTTCGCCGAACCCGCCGAGCGTACGCCCGCCTCACGGCCCCGGACCAGCGGCGTGCCCCGGGACCCGCGTCAGCCGATGGCGATGACGGTCCAGCCGGCGACGGCGGGGCCACTTGCGGACAGCGACCCGGTGGCGCTGCGTGCTGCCGTCCGGATCCACCTCGACGGTGAGCTCCTCGCCGTCGTCGGTGCGCAGTTCCGCGGTCACCTCGTGACCGGTGCCTTCACGCTGGCCGTCGCCGCGGATCTCGTACACACCGGGGACTTCGAGGTTCAGCACGCCGGAGGAGGCGGTCATTTTGAAGCAGACCCGGCCGATCCCGTCCGCGCCGGCTGCGCAACTATGCATGGGTTGCCTGGAATGTTCCGATGTGCCGTCGACGGGACACCCTGAGCCTGCAACACCACGCTCAGGTCGCCGCCCTTTCCGGGGACGAGCAAGAGCGATGGCTGGCGCGGGCGGAGAAGGAAGGCTGGCTCGGTCGGCCATGTTGACGGCGAAATGGCCATCGGCGCGAGCGGCGCGCAGGCGGTCTAGCTCTGTTTGAGGCGCTGCGCCTCTTTGCGGACCTCGGCCTGGACGCACCGCTCGTGCTCCAGCCACGCGGGATTCTCCGCCTTGATCGCGTCGATCTCGGCGGTGGTGAGCGGCTCGGTGATCCCCGCTCTGGCGAGGCCGGAGATGGAGACCCCGAGCTTCGCGGCGACGACCTGCTTGGGATGCGGGCCGTCGCGGCGCAGATCGGCGAGCCAGGCGGGCGGGGCTGCCTGCATCGCGTTCAGCTCGCTCCTGGAGACGACGCCCTCCTGGAACTCGGCGGGTGTGGCCGAGAGGAGGATGCCCAGTTTCTTGGCCGCGGTCGCGGGCTTCATCGTCTGGGTCGTCTTGGATCTGGGCGACGTCATGGACTCCAGGGTAGTCAGTAAACGGTGGTCTTCCTGACGTCGCTACCCTGGCGGAGTGACTCACGAGGAGACCGGCGGCGTTTTCCGGCTGGCGTACACGCCGGGGGTGACGCCCGCCAAATGGGCCGGCATCTGGGCCGCGAGGGTGCCCGGCGTGCCGCTCGGCCTGCTCTCGGTTCCCGCCGCCGACGTGGTGGAGCTGCTGCGCGGCGGAGGCGCCGACGCCGGGTTCGTCCGGCTGCCGGTCGAGCGGGACGGGCTCAGCGTGATTCCCCTCTACGTGGAGACCACGGTGGTCGTGGTGCCGAAGGACCACGCGGTGACCGCGGCCGACGAGGTGACCGTCTCCGATCTGGCGGACGATGAGGTGTTCCACCCGCTGGACGACGTCCTCGACTGGACGGCGGCCCGTCCCGGACTGCCCGCGTTCGAGCGCCCGCCCACGACGGCCGACGCGATCCGGCTCGTCGCCGCCGGGACGGGGCTCGTCCTGGTCCCCCAGTCGCTGGCACGCCTGCACCACCGTAGGGACCTCACCTACCGGCCGGTGACGGACGCGCCGCAGTCGCAGGTGGCGCTGGCCTGGCCTGCGGACCGGACGACCGGGCTGGTGGAGGACTTCATCGGCATCGTACGCGGCCGCACGGCGAACAGCTCGCGCGGCCGCGCTCCCGCGACACCACCGGAGAAGCCCGCCCAGAAGCCGGCACAGCGGCAGGCTCGCAAGTCCCAGGGCGGATCCGGCCGCAGGTCGGCGCCGTCCGGTCGCGGTGTGAACGGCAAGGGCGGCAAGAGGGGCCGCCGGTCACGCTGAACTGGGGCGCCGAAACGGACTGGTCAACTCCTCGGACGCACCCCGCCCGCCACCCGGCTCTTCCCGCGTGACCGTGCCACCGGCGTCTGCGAGTTGCAGGCGGCCGACCTCGGCTACAACGACCTCGCCGTACGAGACGGAAGGGAACCAAGCCGTTGTTGCGCACCATCGAACGAGTCCAGGAAAGCCGGGGCCTTGCACGGTGACGTGACGATCGCCGACATGAGCTTCCTGATCTGGGGTGTGGCGGCGACCGTGCGGGCCACGTACAGGACCGCGCCCGGAGCCTGGCGGCGCAACCTCGCCATTCAAACGGCGCGAGATGACATTATGTGACCATGCGGCCACCCCGAGCGAGATACTTCAACACCACCGGCCCGTGCAGCCCGCAGCACCACTACATGCTGCCCCCCACACAGCGGCTCCCCCAGGCGCGCGAGCTCATCGACATGGACCGCTACTTCGTACT
>NZ_SMJZ01000395.1 GCF_004348345.1 Nonomuraea longispora | reverse complement strand
TCACGCTTGGCTCGCGCCGCCGGGGTCAGACCACCACCATCCGGATAACGCATCCCACCGGCATACTCCCGAACCCCGCCGCGAGCACGCAACCACGCCGTGTCACCTCAGACTTTCAACCGCTGTACCTGATCCCCTACCTCGGCCGGCTGGCGTTGGACCGGCTCAAGGTCAGCGACATCGCGGTGATGTTCGAGCAGATCGAAGAGTTCAACGACACCATCGTCGAACGCCGCACCAGCCCCGACCCGAGCGTGCGAGCCAGCGTCAAATACCGGCGACCGATCAGCATCGCCACCATGCACAGCATCCGCGCCACCCTGCGACACGCTCTGAACATGGCCATCCGGCAAGACCGGCTGCTCGACTTCAACCCCGCCGCCGTGCTGAAACTACCGGCCAAGACCCGCCCCAAGGCGCTGGTGTGGACCGACGACCGGGTCCAGGACTGGCAGGCCGCCTTCCAGGAACGCCTGAAGGCAGAAACGCGGCGCCGTGGCGGGCGGCGAGTGGATCCGGTCGACGCCTACACCAGCACGCCGCGCCCTTCGCGAGTGATGGTCTGGACCCCGGCCCATACCCGGCTGTTCCTGGAAGAGGCCCAGCGGCACCGCCTCTTCGCCCTGTACCGGTTGATCGCCCTGCGCGGGCTACGCCGGGGCGAGGCGTGCGGGCTGCGCTGGAAGGAGGTCAACCTCGAGGCCCAGACCATCACGATCAACTGGCAACTGGTGCAACTGGCCGGGCAGGTCCACGAAGGAACACCCAAGACCGACGCCTCGGTACGCACCATCGCCCTGGACACCGAAACCACCGCAACGCTGCGCGCGCACTGGCAGCGGCAACTCCAGGAACGGCTGGCCCTGGGCGAGGCGTGGACGGACACCGGGTTCGTCTTCATCCAACCCGAGGGGAGTCGGCTGCATCCCCAGAACGTCACCGAACAGTTCTTGTGGCTGGCCTACCTCGCCGGCCTGCCACCCATCCGGCTCCACGACCTCCGCCACGGCGCAGCCTCGCTGATGCTGGCAGCCGGTGTAGAGATGAAGGTCGTGCAGGAGACGCTGGGACACACCTCCAGCGCGTTCACCGCCGACACCTATACCTCGGTCTTCCCCGAGGTGGCGAATGGCGGCCGCGGAGAAGACCGCAGCGCTCCTACTCGCCGAGGAGGAGAACCAGCAGAAGCCAGCAGAGGTGGATCCCGCTGCGGGTCTGACCCGCCGCATCAGCAACCGGCCCGGTGATCGCCGTAGTCGCACGGCGGGACGGGGCCGTTCCTTTGCCAAGGCAGCCCCAGAACACCGATGTCGATCATGGTGTGGGCGATGTTGACGTGCGCGAGCACGTACGGAGCACGCAGCCGCTGAACGAAAATTCTAAAACGCGTCCGATCCCACATAACCGCAGGTCAGAGCATGATCAAAGCGCGCCCTGCAGGATTCGAACCTGCGACCGTCGGATTAGAAGTCCGGTGCTCTATCCAGCTGAGCTAAGGGCGCTCCCGCCTTATTGTGCATGATCCGGCGACATGTCACGCACAGGTTTTCCCCGTGTCAGTCTGTCAACCCGATCACACCCACACGAACCGGACCGGCTGGTGGCCTTTCTGGTCGTGCGGGCCTCAGGGAGGATATCGGACGGGCCGGGTGGGAGAGGGTGCCGAGGGCGGCCGTGGGATGATCTTGTTGCCGCAACCGGTGAAAAGATCGGGCGCGGGCGGGGCGGAAAGTCTAAGCTTCCGTGCCATGGTCGCGACGGTCCTGCATGAGATTCCCTTGCAGGGCGGAGATGTGACTGACGGGGTGGTGCGCGTCGGTGACACCGTGCGCAGACCGGCAAGTACGTCCACGCCCTCCGTGCACGCCCTGCTCAGGCACCTTGAGGCGGTCGGGTTCGAGGGGGCGCCACGGGTCGTGGGGATGGACGAGTACGGGCGCGAGGTGCTCACTTACGTGCCGGGCGCGACCGGGTTGCGGGCGGAGATCGTCAGTGATGAGGCGCTGGCCGGTCTCGCGGTGCTGGTGCGGGAGTTCCATGATGCGACGGCGGGGTTTCCGCTGACGCTGGACGGCTGGGAGGGGGGTTCGAATGACGATAAAGCGCCGGAAGTCATCGGGCATTGTGACTTGACCATGGATAACGTGGTTTTTCGGGCGGGGCTGCCCTGTGCGTTGATCGACTTCGATCTGGCCCGGCCGACCACGCGGCTCTTCGACATCGTCACCACGCTTCGCCACTGGGCCCCGATCTCCGACCCCGTCGACCGCCCTGCGGTCCTCCGCTCCCTCGACGTGGGTGAGCGCCTGCGCCTGTTCTGCGACGCGTACGGCGTCCTCCCCCGCGACCGGCGCCGCCTCCTCGAACTGGCCAGGCTCCGCTTCCACCGTTCCTACACCGCCATGCGCACCCGCGCCTCGGCCGGCGGCAACTGGGCGAAGATGTGGGCGAGCGGCGCCGGCGAGCGCATCCGCCGTGCCGCCGCATGGCTGGACGTGCACGAAGATGAACTCCATGCCCACCTGGTCTGACCCCCTCGGCCTCGCCC
>NZ_SMJZ01000394.1 GCF_004348345.1 Nonomuraea longispora | reverse complement strand
GAGTTGTCGGGGCGGCTGGACGGCGGGCACGCAGACGCGGTCACGGCCCAGTTCCTTGGCTCGGTAGAGGGCAAGGTCGGCGGCGGCCAGCAGCTCGATCAGGTCGTCGCCGTGCACGCCGATCAACGCTACGCCGACCGAGATCGTGATCCTGATGAGCGCGTCGTCGGCGGGGATGGCCATGTGGCCGATGCGGGTGCGCAGGCGTTCGGCGACCCGGCGTGCCTCGTGACTGTCGGCCCCGGGCAGGAGCACGACGAACTCCTCACCGCCGAACCTGCCCACCACGTCGTAGTCGCGGAGCTGGTTGCGGAGCGTGGCCGCCACCCCCACCAGCACCTGATCGCCCACCAGGTGCCCGTGGGCGTCGTTGACGCGTTTGAAGTGGTCGATGTCGATGATCAGCAACGCCAGGGTGTCGCCGGTGCGGCGGGAACGGACGATCTCCGTGTCGGCCTCGCGCTGCCAGGCGGCCGCGTTGAGCAGACCGGTCTTGGCGTCGGTGCGGGCGGCGGCCTGGAGCTGGGCGTGCAGGAGGCTGCGCTGCAGCAGCACCACCGGCGGTAGCGCGAGGAGCAGCAGCACGAGGTTGACGCCGCAGCCGATCGACACCGTGACGCCCAGGCAGAGCTCGACGATGTCAAGCAGCAGGCTCTCCTTGTTCCACAACACCTCGCGCCAGGGCGTCTCGGGGTCGGCGGTGTGCGCGGCGATCGCGATCAGGAAGATGTTGAGCAGCGCGAAGAGGGCGGCCGCCCCCACCGCGTAGAAGATCGGCCCGCCGCCGCCCTGCGACAGCGACCACGGGTCGTCGACGACATGGTGGAACGCGAGGGAGGCGGTGCACCCCGCCAGACCGATCGCGGCCGAGCTGAACACCCGCCGATAGAGCACCGTCGCTTTCACGCGCACCTGCAGCAGGATCTGCAGCACGATCGGCGAGAAGAGCGCATAGACGGGAGGCAGCAGCAGCGCCACGGGCAGCCACCAGGCCGACAGCAGGTCGCGGGCGACACCGGAAGGCATGCCGAGGCGTCTGGTCGCCTCGATGCAGACCGCGCCGCAACCCATGAGGGCGCAGAACATCAGCAGGTCGCGCCACCGCAACGAGGTGGACGCCCCGAGCCCCACCATCGCGATGAGGTCGAGACCGACGATCGCGCACAGATAGACCACGAGCGGGCGGCGTTGCCCGAGCAACGGCCAGCGACCAGCCAGTGTTGACACACCGTCACGAGAATTGATCGAGGCGTGACCAGTAGCCGCCATCGCATCTCCTCCCCAACTAACGATGTGTAACACAATAATTGCGGAGTGTGCTTTGTGCGATGGGAACCCGATACGTTGATACGGACCACTCCCTCTCAGCCCATGAGCGGGCAGTGTTGTAGAGCAGTGCTGGAAAGGAGCAGCCATGGTGCGGGGCGTGACCTGGACCTGTCAGGTGCTCTAGTCACCTGATCAGAGCTACACTCCATCGGCCGCCCTCGGGGTGCCATTTCGGGCCATGCCGGTGCCCCCTCCCACTCCGCTCCAGCCACCCCCTGCCATCTCTCCCAGCGTGTGACCCTTGCCCTGCTCGCGGAACGGCTCCCACCGGCTGGCCGGCGCACTTCGCACCCCGCCCCGTGCGTGCCGGCCCCACGGACGGCGCACACACGGACGGCGCACCCTCGGACGGTGCGCCCACGGACGGTGCGCCCACGGACGACAGCACTCCCCGGCGGCTCAGCCGTCGGGCATGGGGACGCCGTCCAAGCACCCTGACACCGTGGGTGCTGGGGTGGGCCGGGATGCTTGGACGGGAGCGTCGGCTGGCGTCGATGCCCCTGTGCGGGTCTAGGCCGCCGCGCGTTCTTCCAGCTTCAGGGACTGGTCCTCGTCGCCGGAACCCTCCTCGCCGTTGGGACGCTCGGCTTCGCCTCCCAGGATGCGGACGGTGTCGTCTTTCGGCTGGGCGAAGGCTGCGGCGGCGTGCTCCTCCGGCTGGGCGAAGGCGCCGGTGCCGTCGCTCGTGGACGTCGGGGTGGCGGTGCCTGAAGCGCCTGCTCGCGAGGTGGGCTCGGGACGGGACAGAGGCCGGAGGGGGCGCGCGCCCATGGACCAGTCGCGGGTCTCCTCGTCCAGGCGCTCGCGCATCTCCTTGCTCATCGAGCCCAGCCCGCCGCCCCGCTCCGGCTTGGTGAAGACGCCGGTGCCCCAGCGCAGGTCGTGCCCGACGGCGCTGGCTTCGATCTCAGGCACGAAGCGCCGGTCGCCCTCGGCGCCGAACTCGCGGATGCGCAACTTGCCCGACACCACCACGGGCTGGCCGGCGCGGATCGAGGCCGCGACGTTGTCTCCCAGGGCACGCCAGCAGCGCACCGTGAAGCAGACCTTCTCACCGTCTGTCCACTGGCCCGTCTTCCTGTCGAAGTAGCGGTGCGAGGTGAGCACCCTCAGCGAGGTGACCTTGGTGCCTTCGTCGAAGCTGTATTGCCTCGGCTCTGCTGCGACGTTTCCGGTCAGCGTGACGTAGATGTCATTCATCCCTGTGCCTCCCCATCTGGCGGGCCGGGTGCCCGCGATC
>NZ_SMJZ01000393.1 GCF_004348345.1 Nonomuraea longispora | reverse complement strand
CACCCGCCCGCACAGAGGCCGCGCGATCCCCGCCCCCGCCCGTACGAACGGCCGCACCCCGCCCGTAGCGAAGGAGCATGGGGAACCCGCCTCATCGCCCGAACAGCAACCGCGCGGCCGCTGTCACGCGCACCGCGCGGAAACCCGTGCCCGCCCCTCGAAGGGTGCGTGCTCACCGACCTTGCCCATGCGAGCCCCTGAAGCCGCGGCCCCCGTGGACGGTCAGGACTCCGGTGGGGCGGCGGCCTCGGCGGCGGCCTCCGGGCCTTCGTTGAGGAGGATCTCGAAACCCTCGGAGTCGAGGATCGGCACGCCAAGGTCGACTGCCTTGTCGTATTTCGACCCCGCGTTCTCGCCCGCGATCAGGAACGACGTCTTCTTCGACACCGACGACGCCACCTTGCCGCCCCTGCCGGTCAGCTCGGCGGCGGCCGAGTCGCGGGTGTAGCCCTCCAGCGTGCCCGTCACCACGAACGTCAGCCCCTGCAAGGTCTGCGGGCCCTTCTCGGGGGCCGGCTCGTCCTCCATGCGGACCCCGGCGGCCCGCCACCGGTCGATGATCTCGCGGTGCCAGTCGACCGCGAACCACTCCCGGATCGTGGCCGCGACCCGGGGCCCGATGCCTTCGACCGCGGCCAGCTCCTCCTCCGACGCGTTCATGATCGCGTCGATGGATCTCATGGTGTCGGTCAGGGCGCGCGCCGTGGGCGGGCCGACGTGCCTGATCGACAGGGCGACCAGCACCTGCGCGAGCGGCACCTGCTTGGCCTGTTCGAGCTCCTCGATGAGCTGCAGGGCGTTCTGGCTGGGCTCGCCGTTGATGTTGGAGAAGAAGGAGACGACCTTCTGCTCCCCCGTCTTCGGGTCCATCTTGGGCAGGCCGGTGTCGGGGTCGCGGACCACCGACTTGATCGGGGTCAGCTGGTCGAGTGTCAGGTCGAACAGGTCGGCCTCGGTGCGCACCACGGGCTGCTGCGGCGGCAGCGGCTGGGTGAGCGCCGTGGCCGCGACGTAGCCGAGGCCGTCGATGTCGAGCGCGCGTCTCCCGGCCGCGAAGTAGATGCGCTCGCGGATCTGGGCGGGGCAACCACGCGCGTTGGGGCAGCGCAGGTCGGCGTCGCCCTCCTTCTCGTAGGCCAGCGTGGTGCCGCATTCCGGGCAGTGCGTCGGCATGACGAACTCCCGCTCGGACCCGTCGCGCAGCGCCGCCACCGGCCCGACGATCTCGGGGATGACGTCGCCCGCCTTGCGCAGCACCACGGTGTCGCCGATGAGCACCCCCTTCTTGGCCACGACGGCGGCGTTGTGGAGCGTGGCGCGCTCGACGGTCGAGCCCGACACCACGACCGGCTCCATCACGCCATAGGGGGTGACGCGGCCCGTGCGCCCCACGCCCACCTGGATGTCGAGCAGCTTGGTGTTGACTTCCTGCGGCGGATACTTGAAGGCGATCGCCCAGCGCGGCGCACGCGAGGTGGAGCCGAGCTCACGCTGCGTGCGGAAGTCGTCGACCTTCACGACCACCCCGTCGATCTCGTACGGCGGGTCGTGGCGATGCGCGCGGTAGTGCTCGATGAACTCGTTGATCTCGGTGAGGCCCGGCAGCACCCGGTAGAGGTCGCTGACCGGCAGCCCGAACTCGCGCAGCCGGTCGTAGACCTCCGACTGCGCCCGCGGCTCGGTCGCGCCCTCCCAGACGCCGATGCCGTGCACCAGCATGCGCAGCGGGCGCTGCGCCGTGATGCGCGGGTCCTTCTGCCGCAGCGTGCCGGCCGCGGAGTTGCGCGGGTTGGCGAACGGTGGCTTGCCCTGCTCGACGAGCTGCTCGTTGAGCTTCTTGAAGTCGTCGACCGGGATGTAGACCTCGCCGCGCACCTCGACCAGGCTCGGCACGTCGTCGCCCTTGAGCCGGTGGGGCACCCCCTTGATGGTGCGCACGTTGGCCGTCACGTCGTCACCCGTGCGCCCGTCGCCTCTGGTGGCGGCGCGCTCCAGCTTGCCGTCGCGGTAGACCAGCGCGATGGCCAGCCCGTCGATCTTCAGCTCGCACAGGTAGGGGCCCGGGTCGCCCTCGGCCAGCCGCTCGGCGCGCGCCTGCCAGGCCGCCATGTCGGCGTCGTTGAAGGCGTTGTCGAGGCTCTCCATCCTGGCCAGGTGGCGCACCTTGGCGAAGTCACCGCTGACCGGCGCCCCGACCTTCTGGGTGGGCGAGCCGGGCGTCTGGAGCGACGGATGCGCCTCCTCCAGCGCCAGCAGCTCTTTGAACCACTCGTCGAACTGCGCGTCGCTGACCGTGGGCTGATCGAGAACGTAGTAGCGCCAGCGAGCCTCGTCGACCAGCTCGCTCAGCTCGGCATGCCGCTTCAGCGCGGACACCGGCACCCCGGCGACCTCAGTGGATGGCTCGCCCACGGCCTCTCCCTCCCTCAACATTCTGAGCAAACGCTACCGCCCGGCACCGACAGAAACGTCGCCTGTGGACGCACCTTTAGGCCCCCGTGAAAGTGCGCGCTCCCCCAGGTCGGACGGCTTCCTCCACGCGCCTCGCACCCGTCTCCGGACAACGCCGCCCGGACACGTGTACGCC
>NZ_SMJZ01000392.1 GCF_004348345.1 Nonomuraea longispora | reverse complement strand
AAGGTCACCCGAGGCTCCTCCGACACCAGCATCGTGTTGAGCATCGCCGACGACAGCGGCGCTCCGGTGGCCGAGATCGGCGCGCTCACTCTGCGTGCCCTGTCCACCGACCTCACCGCAGGCAACCTGGACACCCTCTACCAGGTGACCTGGACGGAGCCGGCCGAGCTTCCCGCCGCCGGCGACGAGGAGTACCCGAATCTGGCCTCGCTGAAGGGCACCGACGCGATGCCCGAGTGGGCGTACGTGGAGTGCCCCGCCGCCGAGCCCGGCGACGACGTCCCCGCCGCGGTGCGGCGGGCCACCGCTCACGTGCTGACGGCCGTCCAGGAATGGCTGGCCGACGAGCGGTTCGCGTCGTCGCGGCTGGTGGTGGTGACGCGGGGTGCGGTGGCCGTGGACGACGGTGATCGCGTGGACGTGTCGGTGGCCCCGGTGTGGGGTCTGGTACGGGCGGCCGAGGCGGAGAACCCGGGCCGGTTCGTGCTGGTGGACGTGGACGGCAGCGCCGAGTCGCGGGCCGCCGTGGCGTCGGTGGTCGCCGCGAGGGAACCGGAGGCGGCCGTCAGGGGCGGCCGGGTGCTGGTTCCGAGGCTGAGCCGGGTCAGGGGCCTGGAGCGGCAGGAGCCGGTGTTCGGCTCGGACGGCACGGTCCTGGTCACCGGCGGAACGGGCGGCCTTGGCGCACTGGTCGCCCGCCACCTGGTCACCGAGCACGACGTCAGGAACCTGCTGCTGGTGAGCCGGCGCGGGGCCGAGGCTCCGGGCGCCGCCGAGCTGGTGGCGGAGTTGTCCGAGCTGGGCGCCGAGATCACCGTGGCGGCCTGCGACGTGGCCGACCGCGACGCCCTCGCCACGCTGATCGCGTCCATCCCCGATGAGCGTGCGCTGCGCGGCGTCGTGCACGCCGCGGGCGTGGGCGACAACGGGCTGGTGGGGTCGCTGTCGGTGGAGCGCCTCGACGGGGTGCTCGGGCCGAAGGCCGACGCCGCCTGGCACCTGCACGAGCTGACCCGCGACCTCGACCTGTCGGCGTTCGTGCTGTTCTCGTCCGCCGGCGGCTCCGTCCTCGCGGCGGGGCAGGCCTACTACGCGGCGGCGAACGTGTTCCTCGACGGGCTCGCTCAGGTGCGGGCCGCCGAAGGGCTGGTGGCGACGTCGCTGGCGTTCGGGTTGTGGGACACCGACACAGGGCTGAGCGCTTGGCTGAGCGAGGCGGACTTCGAGCGGATGCGGCGTCAGGGCCTGCCGGCGTTGACGGTGGACGAGGCGCTGGCGTCGTTCGACGCGGGGTGCGGCTCGGGCGCGGCGGCGCTGGTGCCGCTGCGGATCGACGCCGGGGCGTTGCGCAGCAGGGGCGCGGAGCTTCCCGCGCTGCTGCGCGGCCTCGTACGCGGGTCGGCACGACAGCAGCCCCGCGCGGCCGGATCCGGGCTGGCCCGCCGGCTCGCCGGGCTGGAAGAGGCCGAGCGCGGCGGGGTGCTGCTGGAGCTGGTCCGCCAGGAGGTCGCGAAGGTCCTCGG
Organism: Nonomuraea longispora; assembly: GCF_004348345.1. Lineage (GTDB taxonomy): Bacteria > Actinomycetota > Actinomycetes > Streptosporangiales > Streptosporangiaceae > Nonomuraea > Nonomuraea longispora. Next base: position 1,089 of record NZ_SMJZ01000392.1, on the reverse strand, counting down.
TCACGCCTCCATGGACGCCGTGGAGCCCGACCGCGCCTTCCAGGAGCTCGGCTTCGACTCCCTCACGGCCGTCGAACTTCGCAATCAGCTCAACTCGGGCACCGGCCTGCGTCTTCCCGCCACGCTGGTCTTCGACTACCCCAACGCGAGAGCCATCGCCGACTACCTGGAGACGGAGCTTACGGGAGCCGTGTCCGAGGCCACGGCCGTCACCGCGGCGAGGACGCCGCTGAACGACGAGCCCATCGCGATCGTCGGCATGGCCTGCCGCTACCCGGGCGGCGTGCTCTCGCCGGAGGAGCTGTGGCGGCTGGTGAGCGCCGGTACGGACGCGATCGGCGAGTTCCCCTCCGACCGTGGGTGGGATCTGGACCGGCTGTACCATCCGGACCCCGACAATTCGGGCACCACGTACACGAAGCGCGGCGGCTTCCTGCACGACGCGGGCGAGTTCGACCCGGCGTTCTTCGGGATCTCGCAGCGCGAGGCCCTGGCGATGGACCCGCAGCAGCGGCTGCTGCTGGAGACGTCGTGGGAGGCGATCGAACGGGCCGGGATCGACCCGACCGCGCTGCGCGGCAGCAGGACCGGCGTGTTCGCCGGCGTCATGTACCACGACTACGCGGCCCACCTCACGACCGTGCCCACGGAGCTGGAAGGGCTCATCGCCACCGGCAACTCCGGCAGCGTCGTGTCCGGCCGCCTGTCGTACACGTTCGGGCTGGAAGGCCCGGCGGTGACCGTGGACACCGCCTGCTCCTCCTCGCTCGTCGCCCTGCACTGGGCGGCGCAGGCGCTGCGGTCGGGGGAGTGCGACCTGGCGCTGGCGGGCGGCGTGACCGTGATGGCCACGCCCGGCACGTTCGTCGAGTTCTCGCGCCAGCGCGGCCTGTCGCCCGACGGCCGGTGCAAGGCGTTCTCGGCCGACGCGGACGGCACCGGCTGGGGCGAGGGCGTCGGTGTGCTGCTGGTGGAGCGGTTGTCGGATGCGGAGCGTAATGGGCATCGGGTGTTGGCGGTGGTGCGTGGTAGTGCGGTGAATCAGGATGGTGCGAGTAATGGGTTGACGGCTCCGAATGGTCCGTCGCA
>NZ_SMJZ01000391.1 GCF_004348345.1 Nonomuraea longispora | reverse complement strand
GTCGTCGACTCTGGGGGCGTTGTGGCGGGGGTGCCGGCGGCCTTCGTCGATGGCGAGGGCGTGGACGGTCGCCACGTTGCCGTCGGGGATGTAGCCGGGTTTCCAGCCGTCGGCCTTGACGGGGCCGACGAAGTGCGAGGTGTCGTACGAGAGGGTGACCTTCTTGATGTTCCGGGACTTCAGCGTGGCGGCGGTGCGGGCGGCCAGCGTGCGGAGGGAGGCCTGCTTCGGGTAGCGGGGCTTGGCGGAGGGGCCGGCGAGCAGCGGGTCGCCGCCGCCGACGAGGACGACCGTGCCGGGTTCGGAGCCCTGGACGGCCTTGGTGGACAGGCGGGTGTCGGGCCCCAGCGAGGCGAGCGCGGCGGCGCAGACGGCGATCTTCGTCGTCGATGCCGGCACGAAGGCGGCGTCGGCGTTGGAGGCGAAGATCTGCTGGCCGGTGGCCGCGTCGAGCACGACGGCGCCGACCCTGTCGCCCAGCGCCCGGTCACCCAGGGCGCGGGTGAGCTGTCGCGTCAAAGTACTCTTGGTGGGGAGAGGTCCGTCTCCGGGCTTCACCGGAAGCTGGGCCAGCACAGGTCCCGCGGTGACCACGGGGGCGGGGGGAGACTCTTCCTGCGGCGACTCCGTCGGCCCGCCCGGTGGAGACTGCCCCGTCAATGCGCTGAGGCTGAAGCCGGTGTTCATCGCGTAAACGCCGATGACGATGGTGAGGGCTTGGAGCACGACGAGGGTGGTCAGCATCACCCACCTGTCGTGCCGCGCCACGTCGCCTGCCCTCTCTTCTGTGTTCGCCTACGAGACATTAACGCCCAGCCGGGGGTGCCCGGGGGCTGAGCGGGGGAGAGCAGCGCTGACCGGGCCCCGGTGAGGCGGTTGACCGCGTGCTGGGACGCCCTGCGAGGCGCTCTCGACCCATGAGAGAGGACCGCGGTGGAGTTCGACGTTGTCGTAGAGATTCCCAAGGGGCAACGGAACAAGTACGAGGTGGACCACGAGACCGGAAAGATCAGGCTCGACCGGTTGTTGTTCACCTCCACGCAGTACCCCGCCGACTACGGCTTCATCGAGAACACCCTCGGTGAGGACGGCGACCCGCTGGACGCGCTGGTGCTGCTGCAGGAGCCGACGTTCCCGGGCTGCTACATCACGTGCCGGGCGGTGGGCATGTTCAGGATGACCGACGAGAAGGGCGGCGACGACAAGGTCCTGTGCGTGCCCTCGACAGACCCCCGTATGCACCACATCCAGGACATCCATCACGTGTCGGAGTTCGACCGGCTGGAGATCCAGCACTTCTTCGAGGTCTACAAGGACCTGGAGCCGGGCAAGTCGGTCGAGGGCGCCAACTGGGTGGGGCGGATCGAGGCCGAGGCCGAGATCGAACGTTCCTTCCGCCGGGCCAAGGACGAGGGACACGACGGTCACTGACGGTCAGCGGGGCCTGGTGGCGCCCACCAGGTCCCCGCGGTAGATCGAGGCCACCCGTACGACGTCGCCGGTCTGCGGCGCGTGCACCATCTGGCCCCGGCCGACGTAGATCCCCACGTGGTGGATGGTGCCGGGGTCGTCGCTGATGTGGCCGAAGAACACCAGGTCGCCACGGCGCAGCTGGTCGAGCGGCACGTGCGGGCCTGACGTCCACTGGGTGCCGGTCCAGTGGTCGAGCCGCACGCCGACCTTCTCCCAGGCGCGCATGGTGAGCCCCGAGCAGTCGTAGGTGTCGGGGCCGTCGGCCGCCCACACGTACGGCTTGCCGAGCTGGGTGAGCGCCCAGTTGGCCGCGACGTCCCCCAGGGCGGAGCCGCGGGAGACGAGCCCGGAGACCGACGCGGCGGCGGCCTTGCGGCGGGCCAGCAGCTGGGCGCGGGTGCGGGCGGCGTCGACCTTGTGCTGGAGGTGTTTCTCGCGGGCTCGCAGTGCTTTCGTGTCGCGCCGCTGCCTGGCCACGGCCTCCTTCGCGGCGATCTTGGCGTGCCTGGCGCGTTCGGTGGCGGCTCTGCGGGCGGCGTAGGCGTTGGCGGCCTGGGTACGCAGGATGCCCGCGACCTCCTGGGCGTCGCGCATCCTGGCGAGGACCGCGGCCCGTTCGCTGCTCATGTGTTCGAGCACGCCGGCCCGGTGGAGCATGCCGGCCGTCTCGCCGTGGTCCATGAGCATGCCGAGGAACGGCTCGGTCATGGCCGCGCCACCGTAGGTCTCCGCCGCCAGCAGCGCGACGTCGTGCCGGGCCAGCTCGACCTCGGCGTCGGCCGCCGCGAGGCGTGTCCTGGCCTGCTGGTCGGCCTGCTCGGCCTGCCGGAGCCGGACGAGCTCCCCGTTGTAGGCCTCCACGAGCCGCTCGACCTCGGCCGCCAGCCGGCCGAGCCGTGACTGGGCGGTGGCCAGCCTGGCGCTGGTCTCCCCCAGCCGCTTGGAGCGTTCGCGTACGGCCTGGCGGGCCTTCTTGACGTCACGCGAGGAGGGGGCGGGCTCGGCGTGCACCGGTGGGCATGTGCCGGCCAGCAGGCAGACCGCGAGCAGCCCGGCCTGGAATGCGCGCATAGGTCCCCCTGGAAGCGGATGGTCACTCTATGCACACAGTCCCCGTGGGTTCACCTGCGTAACACGGGTTTACGCAGGTCAGCCGGTTTCCGTAGGAG
>NZ_SMJZ01000390.1 GCF_004348345.1 Nonomuraea longispora | reverse complement strand
TGTCAATCCCCTCAAAGCGTGGAGACGGTTCTATGCCACAGCGGCCCTCAGCAGGGCCGTTGATGCTTGCCGCTTCTCGATCATGTGACGCTCGAATGTGACAGGCGGCAGCCCGTCGTTGGCGCTGTGTCTGCGCTTGACGTTGTAGAAGTCCGCGATCCAGGTCGCGATCTTCAACCGGGCCTCCGCTCGGGTGCGGAAGCGGTGCCGGTATACGAACTCGACCTTCAGGGTGCTGTTGAGCGACTCGGCGGCTCCGTTGTCGAGCGCGCACCCGACCCGGCCCATCGACTGCACTACCCCGTGCTTGCGGCATTCGGCCTGGTAGCGGGCAGCTGTGTACTCCGAGCCGCGATCCGAATGGAAGATCACCCCATCCACGTCACCACCGCGCGTGACCACGGCCATCTGCAGCGAGGCGACCGTCAGCGCCGCGTCATGGTGCTCCGACATGGCGTAGCCGAGCAGCCGGCGAGAGAACAAGTCCTCGACCGAGGCCAAGTACAGCGGCCCCTCATCGGTGCGGATCATCGTGACATCGCCGACCCACAGCACGTCTGCAGCGATTGCGGTGAACTTCCGGCGCACCAGATCCGGCGCGGCCGGCCGCTTGCCCTGCCGGGTCAGCGGACGCGGCTTCTTCGGCCCGCGGCCGGCCAAACCGAGTTCGGCCATCCGCTTGGCCACGGTGTTCTCCGACAGCTTCCAGCCCTCCGCCCTCAAATCTTGGGCGATGCGGGGCGACCCGTAGGTGCCACCAGAGGCGGCAAAAAGCCGTTTGATCTCCTCATCCAGATGGGCGCGCCGCTCTTGGCGAGCTGTTGGCCCGCGATTCCTCCACTTGTAGAACCACGAGGACGAAACTCCCAGCGCACGAAAGCAGATCTTGTGGGGAACGCCAAACTCGGTCCTCTGGGACTCGATGAACTCCACCACGGCTATCGGTTCAGCGAGTCCTTGACCCATAGGACCACGGATCGTTTGAGGACTGTGAGACTGAAGAGGTACCGTCCGCCACGCCAGGGTCTGACCCAGTTTGAGACTGGCCACCTGTGCCTTGGTGATGACCTGTCGCCCTGGCCCGGGCGGTACCGCCGGACCAGGCGCGGATGTGTCCCCATAGGGGCCTCGCAATGTGCATCATCACAGTCCTGACCTCCTCGCCCGGCCGGTGACCACCACATCCCCGACCCTTCGAGGAGACCAGTGACTGCCTCCACCGACGACCACACCGACGCAGCCGACGTCGAGGCGCGAGAGGAGATCGTGCTCGGCGTGGATACTCATGCCGACATGCACGTCGCAGCAGTGATCACCGTCATGGGCGTGCTGATGGGCACCCAGGCGTTCCCGGCCACCGCCGACGGTTACGCGGCGCTGCTGAGCTGGGCGAGCGGACACGGCCGGCTGCGGCGGGCGGGGGTCGAGGGCACCAGCTCGCACGGCACCGCGCTCAACCGCTACCTCCGCCGCCATGACCTGCGGGTTCTGGAGGTCAACCGGCCCGACCGGGCCCGCCGGCGACGGCGCGGCAAGACCGACGCCATCGACGCCGAGAACGCCGCTCGAGCGGTGCTGTCGCAGGAGGCCGCCGCCATCGCCAAGACCGGCGACGGCCCCGTTGAGATGATCCGGATGCTCAAAGTCGCTAGAGACTCGGCGGTCAAGGCCCGTACCCAGGCCATCAACCAGCTGCGGGCCGTCCTGATGCGAGCGGATTCGGCACTGCGCGACGCGCTGGCCGGTCTGGGCTCGGTCACCCTCATCCGCACCTGCGCAGATCTGCCCGCCGCCGAGCACCGCACCATCGACGACGCGGCCCGTGGCGTGCTGCGCATGCTCGCCCGCCGCATCCTGGCCCTGACCGAAGAGGCCCGCGCGCACGAGCGAACGCTGGTGGCGATCATCACCGAATGCGCGCCGAAACTGCTCCAGCAGTACGGGATCGGGCCGGACACCGCCGCCGCGCTGCTCATCACCGCCGGCGACAACCCCGACCGGCTCGGCAGCGAAGCCGCCTTCGCCGCCCTATGCGGCGTCAACCCGATCGAGGCCTCCTCCGGCAAGACCGTCCGGCACCGGCTCAACCGTGGCGGCGACCGGCGCAGCAACAGCGCCCTCTACACCATCGTCGTGACCCGCCTCGGCCGCGATGCGCGCACCCGCGCCTACGCCGAACGCCGCACCACCGAGGGCAAATCCAAGAAAGAGATCATCCGCTGCCTCAAGCGCTACGTCGCCCGCGAAGTCTTCCCGATCATCACCGCAGCACTCTCACCAGCGCGTACTCCGCCCGCTGCGGCTTGACAAACATAGGGGCGTCATCACGCTCGTCCTCCAGCTCCGCGCGCTCCTTCTCCCAGGCGGCCTTCTCCTTGGCGTGCTGCTTGACCAGCTCGGCCCTCTCCCGCCGCAGCCGCGCAAGCTCCTCCTGCTCGGACTCCTTCAGCTTGCCGCCTCCATTGCCGTCCCGCCCGACCTGCCCCGTCGCGTGCCGGTCCATCTGCACCCAGTTGTACAGCGTGTACTCATTGATACCCAGGTCCCGCGCGATGTGCGCGACGGGTTTGCCGGTCTCCTTGACGATACGCACCGCGCCAGCCCGGAACTCCGGATCAAAGCGCCGCCTCGTGGTTCCTGCCACGACCAAACCTCTCTTGGTTCGGTCTCCACGTTACGAGGGGAAGCGCA
>NZ_SMJZ01000038.1 GCF_004348345.1 Nonomuraea longispora | reverse complement strand
GACCGACGGCGAGCACCGCCACCTGCTGGCCGCCACCGGCGGCAACCCGCTGGCCCTGCTGGAGCTGGCGGGCAAGGAGCTGCCGCCGGAAGGAGCGCAGGAGCCGCCGGCGTTGACCGACGAGCTGCGGCGTTCGTTCCTGAGCCGCGTACGCGCCCGGCACGCGGAGGCGTTGCCGCTGCTCCAGCTCGTCGCCGCCGACGGTTCGGGCAGCGTGGAGACCATTGAGAAGGCCGCCGCCGAGGTGTGTGTCGACGCCGGGCCGCTGCACCGGGCCGAGCTGGACGAGTTGCTCACGTACGACGGGCCGCGGCTGGTGTTCCGGCATCCGCTGATGCGGTCGGCGATCTACCACAGCGCGACGGCGGGCCGGCGGGCGGCGATCCACCGGGCCCTCGCGTCGGCGTTCGACGCCCCGGCCGACCAGCACCGCCGCGCCTGGCACCGAGGTCAGGCCGCGGCGGGCCACGACGAGGAGGCCGCCGGGCTGCTCGAACGCTCGGCCGAGCAGGCCGCGCTGCGGGGTGGCCCGGCGGCGGCCATGGCCGCGCTGTCGCGGGCCGCCGAGCTCACCCCGGCGGGCCCGCACCGGGGGCGGCGGTTGTGGAGCGCGGCGCGGGCCGCCGTCCGCGGCGGGTTCACCGCCGCGGCCGGGGACCTGCTGGACCGGGCGGAGCGCGAGCCGCACCTGGACGAGGTGGACCGGATCTCCGTGGTCGCGATGCGCGCCGTGGTGGCCGAGTTCGTCGGCTCCCCCGAGGACGCGATGGACCTCATCAAGCCGTGGATCCCGCGCGCGCTCCGGGTCGACCGGCGCCGCTTCACCCCGACGGTCGCGATGTACGGCGACCTCGGGACCCGTACCAACCGCCCGGGGGTCTGGTCCGACCTCGCCGGCTGGCTCGACGCGTGCCAGCCGGAACAGGAGGGGCAGGACCACGACGACGGTCAGGGCGGTCCTGAGGAGGCGGTGCTGCGGCTGTTGCGCGCCGCCTGCCGGGTGCACGCGGGCGACGGCCCGGGACCGGCCGTACGGGACGGCGCCGGGGTGCGGGCGCTCACCGATCCGATCACGATGACCCTGGCGGGGGCGATCGCCCGAGGGCTCGGCGACCGTGAGCTGAGCAGGCACCTGTACCATGACGCCGGGCGGCTGGCCCGCGCCGGCGGCTCGCTGGGCGCGCTCGCGTGGAACCTCGAGTACCAGGCCGCGGACGAGCTCGCCCGCGGCCGGCTCGGGCTGGCGGAGGCCCACGCCGAGGAGGGGTGTGCGTTCGCCGCCGAGGTCGGCCAGCCGAACACGGCCTGCCGCAACCGCGGGCTGCTGGCCCTGTGCGCCGCGATTCGCGGCCGTCCCGAGGCCGGCGAGCTGGCCGCCGGGGTGCTGGCCGAGGCGGGCGAGCGGCGGCTGGCCGACGCGACGGCGTACGCCAGGCGGGCGCTCGGGCTGGTGGAGCTGGTCGCGGGCCGGCACGCCGAGGCCGTGCGGCACTTCGCGGCGGTCGGCGGGTGGGACGCGGGTCAGCCTTCCGACCTGGCGATGGGGCTGGTTCCCGACCTGGTCGAGGCCCTCGTCAGGGCCGGTGAGCACGACAGGGCGGCCGTGGCCGCGGACCGGTACGCGCGGTGGACGGAGCACACCGCGTCGCCGGAGCTGGGCGCGCTCGCGGCGCGCTGCCGGGCGCTGGTCGCCGAGGACGGTTCGAGCGCTTACGCGGAGAGCCTGCGCCTGCACGCGCTGTCCGACGCCCCGCTGGAGCAGGCCCGTACCGAGCTGCTGCTGGGCGAGCAGTTGCGGCGGGACCGCCGTCGTTCCCCGGCGCAGCAGCACCTGCGTGGCGCGGCGGAGACCTTCCGCCGCATCGGCGCGCTCGCGTGGGCCGATCGGGCGCTGGGCGAGCTGCGCGCCACCGGCGAGTCGGCACGCGCGCCCGAGGCGGGGGCGCTGAGCACGCTCACCCCGCAGGAGCTGCGGATCGCGCTCGCCGTCGGCGAGGGGCTGACGAACCGGGAGATCGCCGCCCAGTTGTTTCTCAGCCCGCGCACGGTGGACTACCACCTGCGCAAGGTCTTCCAGAAGGCCGGCATCACCTCGCGGGCCGAGCTCATGCGCATGGTCCTGGCGGAACGTCCGGCGTAGTGACGGTGATCCGCCCTGGCGGGAGACCGGTGTGCGGACCGGCGACTTCACTGATTCGGTGGCGGGACCGGTCTTCCTAGCGTGAGGGGCCTCAACGTCCTTCACGTCAGGAGTCCGACATGACGAACCATGAACGGCGGCCCGGCGGGGTACGCACCGCCGCCCGTCTCGTCTGGCACTACTTCGAACTGGTCATCGCGGCGGGCCTCGGGATGATGCTGCTCGACCCCCTGTGGGTCTCGGTGCTGGAGGTCGCCCGGTTCGACCTCTACATCCTGCTCATGGCGGCCGGCATGGCCGCCGGTGTGGCGCTTTGGATGCTGGTGCGCCGGCATGCCCGGCCGCGGATCGCCGAGATGAGCCTCGCGGTGTTCCTGCCGTTCCCCGTGCTGCTCGTTCCTTTCTGGCTCGGCGCATTACCGGCCGCTTCGGTGACGCTCATCGGGCATGTGATCCCGATGGTGCTTCTGGCGGCGGCCATGATCTGGCGGCGCGCGGAGTACGCGGACCCCCGGCACCGGTTCAGGTTCCGGTCCGGATGGTGGCGCGGGACGGCCATCGTCCTGGCGGCGCTGCTGCTTCCCGGCGCGGTCTCCGCGGTGAACACCACCGGCAAGTTCGGCGACCTGTACACGGCTCCCGCGAACGCGACGACCGCCGCGCCGGCGCCGAAGACGCACGATCCGGCCAAGCCGACGGTGGCCCTCCTGGTCGGCGGCGGCGGCACGAACGTGGCGGACCTGCTGGGCCCGTACGAGGTGCTGGCGGGCACCGGCCGGGTGAACACCTACGTCGTCTCCTCCGGCTCCCGGCTGGCGCCCCTGACCGGCGGCCTGGACCTGGTGCCCGACCTGACGTTCCCCGAGCTCGCGCGGCTGCTGGACGAGCAGGACGACACGCTCGACGCGGTGATCGTCCCCGCCCTGCAGGACCCGGGGCCGGCGGAGCTCGGCTCGATCACCCGCTGGCTGCGTGAGCAGTCGGCGGCCGGCGCGCTGACGATGAGCGTCTGCACCGGGGCGCGTACGCTCGCGGCGAGCGGGCTGCTCGACGGCAGGACCGCGACGTCGCACTGGTTGCGGATGGCGGGGCTGCGTGACGACTTCCCCCGCGTCGGCTGGGTCACGGGCGTGCGCTACGTCGACGACGGCGACATCATCAGCACGGCCGGCGTGTTGTCCGGCGTCGAAGGCGCCCTGCGCATGCTTGAGCGGCTGGTCGACCCCGGCTCCGCCCGGGAGGCGGCGCGGAGGGTGCACTGGCCCCACTACTCCCCCGGCGCGGCTGTGCGGATCGCCGAGTCCCGGCTCCAGCCGCCGGATCTGGTGGTCGCGCTCAACGCCTCCTACAACCCCGGGCCGTCCTCCATAGGCGTCCGGGTCGCCGGCGGAATCGGCGAGCTGGAGCTCGCGTCCGTGTTCATCTCGTACACCGAGCACGCCATGGTCGGGCGTACCGTCGCGCTGGGCGACGGGCCGTTCCGCTCCAGGCACGGGCTGACCTTCGTGCCGCGCTCGACGGTCGCCGCCGCGGCGGACGGGCTCGACCGCCTGCTCGTCCCCGGCGTGGACGCCGCACGCGCGAGGGCGGCGGACGGCGTGGCGGGACTGCGGCCTGAGTTCCTCCACACCGAGGAGGAGTTCGCGTTCGATCCGGTGTTGCGCGACATCGCCCGCACCTACGACGTGCAGACGGCGCTGTGGACGGCGAAAACGATGGAGTATCCGGTGTCCCACGTCGGGCTGGGCGGCAGCGCCTGGCCGTGGCCGGCGACGCTCGTGCTGCTGGTGCTGGTGCTGCTGGGTGGCGCCGCCGCCGTGGTCGCTCCGCTGGCGTTCCGCCGCATCCGTACGAGCCACTAATGGGATTGCTGTCCCGTTAGCGTGCTATCCTAAACGGGACAATAATCCCATTAGCAAGAATGGACATGAATCATGGAATATCGGCAACTGGGCGCCTCCGGACTCAAGGTCCCCGCGCTGAGCTTCGGCGCCGGCACCTTCGGCGGCAAGGGCGAGCTGTTCGGCGCGTGGGGCGACACCGGCGTCGCGCAGGCCAGGCGGCTCGTCGACATCGCCCTCGACGCGGGCGTCACCATGTTCGACACCGCCGACGTCTACTCCGACGGCGCCTCGGAGGAGGTGCTCGGCCAGGCGCTGAAAGGCCGCCGCGACCGCGCGCTCATCTCGACCAAGGCGGGCCTGCCCACGCACGAGGGGCCGGACGGCGCGGGCACCTCGCGCCCCCGACTGGTCAAGGTGGTGGACGACGCGCTGCGCCGCCTCGGCACCGACCGCATCGACCTGTTCCAGCTGCACGCCTTCGACGCCGCCACGCCGGTCGAGGAGGCGCTGTCCACTCTCGGCGACCTCGTCAGGGCCGGCAAACTCCGGTACGTCGGCGTGTCCAACTTCTCCGGCTGGCAGCTCATGAAGTCGCTCGCGACGGCCGACCGCTACGGCTACCCGCGCTACGTCGCCCACCAGGTCTACTACTCCCTGGTGGGCCGTGACTACGAGTGGGAGCTGATGCCCCTCGGCCTCGACCAGGGCGTCGGCGCCCTGGTGTGGAGCCCGCTCGGCTGGGGCCGCCTCACCGGCAGGATCCGGCGCGGCGTCCCGCTGCCCGAGGTCAGCAGGCTGCACAGGACCGCCGCGTACGGCCCGCCGGTGGACGACGAGCGCCTCTACACGGTGGTCGACGTCCTCGACGAGCTGGCCGGCGAGACCGGCAGGACCGTCCCGCAGATCGCTCTCAACTGGCTGCTCCAGCGGCCGACCGTCGCCTCGGTCATCGTCGGCGCCCGCAACGAGGAGCAACTGCGGGAGAACCTGGGCGCCACCGGCTGGCGCCTCACCGGCGACCAGGTGGCCAGGCTCGACGCGGCCAGCACCGTCACGGCCGCCTATCCCTACTACCCGTACCGCAGCCAGGAGGGCTTCGCCCGCGTCAATCCGCCGGTCGAATCCCTGATCCGCGCGGGCTGACCTCCAGGAACCCGTCTCGCGGGCGCGTGCCCACGCCATGTCAGGGCATGTGCCGACCTTGGGGGTCGAGGCCGGTGGGAGCCGGCCTGAGCAGGAAAGGAGACGGGGGAATGGACGGCGAGAAGGTCAAAGAGTTCCTGGGCAGGGTCGTGGCCGACATGGCGGCCACCGAGGCCGCCGGCTCAGTCGTGGTCGGCCAGCGGCTGGGCCTCTACCGCGCGCTCGCGGAAGGGCCCGCGACGCCCGAGGAGTTCGCCGAACGCACCGGATGCCACCCGCGCTACCTGACCGAGTGGCTGCGAGGCCAGGCCGCCGGCGGCTACGTCGGCTACGAGCCGGAGACCGGCCGGTTCTCGCTGAGCGAGGAGCAGGCGTTCTGCCTGGCGAGCCCTGAGGGCCCCAACGTGCCGGCGGCGTTCCTCATCGCTCTGGGCATGCTGCGCTCGGAGCCGCGCATCACCGAGGCGTTCCGCACGGGCGCCGGGGTCGGCTGGCACGAGCACCACGAGGACGTCTTCGTCGGGTGCGACGCGTTCTTCCGGGCGGGTTACACGGCCGAGCTGATCCCGCACTGGATCCCGGCACTGGAGGGGGTCGAGGCGAAGCTCACCGCCGGAGGCAGGGTCGCCGACGTCGGCTGCGGCCTCGGCTCGTCGTCGCTGCTGCTCGCCGAGGCGTACCCGCACACCACGGTCCTCGGCTCGGACTACCACACCGAGTCGATCGCGCTGGCGCGCAAGCGGGCCGCGGAGGCTGGGCTGGCCGACCGGGTCGGCTTCGAGGTCGCCGGCGCGCAGGACTTCAGCGGCACGGACTTCGACCTGGTGGCGATGTTCGACTGCCTGCACGACATGGGCGACCCGCTGGGCGCGGCCAGGCGGGTGCGGGGGGCGCTGGCCCCCGACGGTACGTGGCTCCTGGTGGAGCCGCTGGCCTCGGACCGGGTCGAGGAGAACCTCAACCCGCTGGGACGGCTGTACTACAGCGCGTCCACGTTCCTCTGCGTGCCCAGCGCCCTGTCCCAGCCGGGCGGGTACGCGCTCGGCGCGCAGGCCGGGGGCGCCGCCATCCGCGACGTCGTCACGGAGGCGGGCTTCACCCGCTTCCGCGAGGCGGCGCGGACCCCGTTCAACCTCGTGTACGAGGTACGCCCCTAGGCGGGCACGTCAACCGCTTGGGGGCGTACGTGACGCCGAGCTCGGCGAGCTCGGCCCGCAGCCCGTGACGGTCGAGCCCGAGCTCGCCGGCGCGGAACGGGGCGCCCGGCCTGCGCTGGTCCACCGCCGCGTGGATCATCGGGTTGTCGCCCGGCCAGCACAGCACGGTGACGCCGGTGCCGCCGATGCGGGAGCCGAGGTGCGTGGGCCGCAGTTGCGGGCCGAGGTGGCCGGTGCGGCCCAGCGCCTCGTGGACGGTGGTCAGGCACAGCACCTTCGCGCGCTCGCCTCGGGACGTGGCCGGCGCGATCGCTCCGGCGGCGCCCCAGACGAGTCGCCCGCATGCGCGCTGATCACCAGCAGACCCGTCGCGACCTCTCCTTCGGTCGTCATTCGTCACGAAAATCCGTTGTCCGTCACGAAGGACAGTAGGAGCGCCCGGCCCGCGCCGGAACGTCGTGACGTCCGGCATGCTCTACGTCATTCGACCTAGAGCCCGCCGCCTACCGCATGGACGGCCATCTTCACATCGGACATTTGTCGCGGCGAAGTCCGTGCGGATGCCCGGCGACACTTACTCCCGCGTCCGGTTCTACTGGTGGGCCAGGACGTCCCCTCAACAGGAGCGCCATGGAATTCCTGGTACGCACGGAGAACCTGCTGCCGCCCGACACGCCCGACCACACCCGTGACCGCCTGCGCAGGGCGGAGCGCGAGCGGGCCCAGGAGCTGCGAGACGCCGGCATTCTCAAGCGGTTGTGGCGGGTCCCCGGCCGGAACGCCACCGTCGGCCTCTATGAGGCGGGCGACCCCGCCGAGTTGCACGACGCGCTGACGTCGCTGCCGATGTGGAAGTGGATGGACGTGACCGTCGAGGCGCTGGCCACCCACCCGCAGGAACGGGCGTAGCTTCTCGAATGTGACACGGGCCGTCCTGCTCCGGGCATAGAGCGCCGGGGCCGTCCGCCGGACCGGCCAAGTCTTGGCCAAGCCCTGCCGGGATGGCGCCGGCCTGCGGGACTTCTCCCCCTATGGCCGATCACAGTGGGTGAGTTCACGCCCTTCTTCCCGGAGCGGAACCAACACCCACGACACGGCGAGCGCTCCGGGCTCTTGCGGACAAGGAGTCAGACATGCTCGAGCGCGTCCTCACCATGACCGTGGCGACCGCGGCGACACTCGCTCTGGCCGCCGCCCCCGCACGGGCGGGCGACGGGCCATGGGAGAAGGCCAGGTACGACGCGCGCGAAGGCTCCGTCCTCGTGGACGCCGACCGCAAGCGGATCACCGTGTGCGACAAGCTGCGCGACGGCACCGCCGTCAGGGCCGAGTACACCACCACCCGCGACCAGGCGTGGACCGCACAGGCGCCGCAGGGCGGCTGCCGTACCCGCCGCACGTGGCTCACCAGGATCACCGGCTTCCGGCTCTGCACCGGCCACCTCAACCTGGGCCGCATCGCGTGGGACGGCTGCCGCCACCGCGTCAAGACCCCCGACTCGGGAAGGGCGCGGCACCACCGGCCGTTCGGCGGTTCCCCGGGCGAGTGACGGCTGTGGTCGCCGCCGCCTTCGCGACCGCCACCGACGCGCTGAGCCGCCGCAATCGCGGTGGAACGGCATGATCATCGTGGCGCTGCTGCAGCGGCCCGCCCGCTTCAGCGAACTGGCCAGGGCGGTCCCCGGGATCACCGACGGCCTGCTCACCGACCGCCTGCGCGAGCTGATGGCGGTGCGGCTCGTGGAGCGGAGCCTGGCGGGCGGCGCGGGCGATGCCGGCCGGGGTGGCCAGCGGACCGGACGGGGCAGGGCGACACCAAGTTCCATGCCCACGCTACTACCTTTTTCATAGCTCACTATGAAAAACAAAGAACCGTCATGCTGAGAAGTCCTCCGGGTTCGCCGAGCGCGTCCTGGCGTTGCCGCCCTTGACCGGGTTGAGCATCAGGCTCCAGCCGCTGGCGGAGGTGAACCTCAGCCGCTGGTCATGGAGTGCTCACTGTCCGGAACGCCCAAGTTTCTACAAGCTTGCCGCCAGAACCCGGTAATGCCGGTTCTAGATCTCGCGCAGGGGCACTTACCGTTGGGCCTATGGCTGGTCAGGGCAGCGCAGCACCGTCGTCACCGCGGGCCGGAGCGAGGTAGGCCGTGCAGGACGGCGTCGTCGGCGCTGCCGCGCACCATGCCCTTGAGGTGGACGAGGTGCTGACCCAGGCCGTACGCGACACGGGAGCGCACATCGGCGTGGTCTACCTGCTGGCCGACGACGGCCAGGTGCTGCTCATGGAGACGGAGACCGGGCTGCCCGCCCAGATCGTCAAACCGTGGACGCGGATACAGGTGAGCGCGGACGTCCCGGCGTCGGGCGCCGTACGCGAGAGCAGGCTCGTCTGGGTGACCGACCACCAGAAGCTCGCCTGCCGCTGTCCGGCGACGGCGATCGCGCTGCCGTACCCGTTCGCCACGGCCGCCGCCCCGATCCAGTCGGGCGGGGAGGTGTGGGGCTCCATGGTCCTGCTGTGGCCGCCGTCACATCCCGAGGAGCTCACCCTCCACGAGCGGGAGACCATCGAGCGCGCCACCCGCGCGCTCGGCGGCATCATGGGGGAGGCCGCCCGCGCCGGGATCCCGCCGCGGGCCGGGGGCGAGCCGCGTGTCCTCCGCCCCTCGTGGGCCTTGATGCCGGACGTGCACCGCGCCCTGGCCTCGACCTGCTATCTCGACCGGCTGCGCCACGGCTGCGTGGGCCTGGACCTTGAAGGACGCCTGGCCTTCGTCAGCGCGGGGACGGCCGGCGTGCTCGGCGTCGACCTCACCGACAGACTGGGCGAGTTGTTCTGGAGGGCGGTGACGTGGCTGAAGGATCCGCTGTTCGAGGACCGTTTCCGTGCCGCGGCCGTCGGTCAGGAGCCCACGTCCTGCGTCGTACGGCATCCCGATGGCCGTGCCCTGCACATCAGCCTGCATCCGGATTCGTCCGGCATCAGTCTGTACATCACGGAGGCGGCGGCCGATCGACCGGGCCCGCGCCCCGGCGAGCCCGTGGCCGGCATCGTCAGCCAGCCCCGGGCGGACGTCTTCTACAACCTGCTCCACCTCGCGGCGACGCTGAGCCGGGCACTGAACGTGCAGGAGATCGTCGACATGGTCGTCGGCCATGTCATGCCGGTGTTCGACGCACGGGCGCTGACGATCATGACGGCCGAAGGCGGCAGGCTGAACGTCATCGGCTCGCACGGCTACGAGCCGGGCCTCGTCGAGCGGTTCGACCGCCTTCCGCTGGCCGCCGACGCCCCCGCCCAGCACGTCGTGCGCACCGGCGAGCCCGCCTTCTTCTCCGACATCGAGGAGTTGCACCGGATGTATCCGGGGGCCGAGGTCCGTGACGGGATGGCCGCCTGGGCGTTCCTGCCGCTGCGCACCTCCGACACCGTGGCCGGCGCGTGCGTGCTGGCCTTCGGCGAGCCCTACCCGTTCACCGACGAAACGCGGGTCAGCCTCACCGCGATGGCCGGGCTCATCGCGCAGGCCCTCGACCGGGCGCTGCTCTACGACGCCAAGGACCGGCTCGCCCACACCCTCCAGACCTCGCTGCTGCCCCGCAGCCTGCCCGAGATCGCCGGGCTGGACGTGGCCGCCCGGTACGTGGCCGCCACCCGTGGCGTGGGGATCGGCGGCGACTTCTACGACATGATCCGCCTGGGCCACACCAAGGCCGCGGCGATCATCGGGGACGTGCAGGGCCACAACGTCACGGCCGCCGCGCTCATGGGGCAGGTCAGGACCGCCATCCACGCCTACGCGGCGGCGGGGGCGAGCCCCGGCGACGTGCTCAAGCTGACCAACCGCCTGCTCATGGACCTGGACCCCGACCTGTTCACCAGCTGCCTGCTCGTCTACTTCGACCTGCGGCTGCGTACGCTCTGGGCGGCCAGCGCCGGGCATCCGCCGCCGCTGCTGCGCCCGCCCGGCCAGCCCGCCGAGGTCATCGACGTGCCCGCCGGCATCCTGCTCGGCGTCCAGGGCGACGCCGAATACCCCACCGTCCAGGTGCCGTTCCCGCCGGACGCCGTCCTCCTCCTCTACACCGACGGCCTCGTCGAGACGCCCGGCGTCGACCTGGGGGAGGCCATCGGCGAGCTCGCCGAGCACTTCGGCCGCGCCGCCGGCGAGCCCGTCCACCAGCTCTGCGACACGCTGCTCAACCACGCCCCCCACACCAGCCAGCGCGCCGACGACATCGCGCTCCTCCTCGTGGAGCACCGCGCGCCCCCGGGCTGACCCCGTTTCGGCCTCACCGTACGGGGCAGAGGCGACCCCCTTGAGCCCTTGAGGCGGACCGAGGAGGTGACCCATGGCGAAGATCTGGCGCGACCGCCCCGCGGCCGGCGGCGACGACCGGTCCGCCGTCCACGGTGCACCGCACACGACCGGCAGCCGGTCGCCGGGCACCCCGAAGCCGGACGAGGGGCCCACGTACGGGTGGGGATCCGGCGGGCGGCCCCTCTGGAGCGAGCGCGACCGCGACGCCGAACGCATCGGCGCGGTCCTGCGCCGGTCGGGGTGCGCCGCGACGGGCGGCGACGACGGGTTCGCCGTCGAGGGCGGGCACGACGGCGTCTTCCTGGTGACCTTCGCCGAGCGGCGCCCGCCCACCGCGGACGGGATGGCGGCCTGCGTGAGAGCGCTGGTCCGGGCCGGCATGTCGGCCGAACCGCAGCCGGGCGACGCGCGTACGCTCCGCGTCAGGACCCGCACCGTCGGCTGACGGCGGGCCGGGCCCCATAGCCGCTCCTGGGACGGGCCCCCCGGGCGGTCAGTCCAGCACGCCGGGCGTGCGCTCCCGCAGCACCTCCAGGAACGCCGCCGCCGGCCTGCTCCAGTGGCCGCGCCGCCTGCGCACGACGACCACGGGCAGGGCGGCGTCCAGGTCGTCCACCTCGACCGCCCGCAGGCTGCCGATCCGCAACTCCTCCCTCACGCTGCTGACCGGCATGAGGGCGACGCCGAGGCCGGCCTGCACCAGCCGCTTCTGCGCGGTGAGGCTGTCGACCCTGGTGATCGGGGCGTCGGCCAGCCCCATCGCGGGCAACCGGCGGTCGAGCAGGTGGCCGAAGGAGTCGGGCTGGCCCCGCTCGGGAGGGAAGCCCAGCCACCGCTCGCCCTCGAAGGCCCGCAGATCCGGCAGGCGGCGGGCGGTGACGGGATGCGCGGCGGGCACGACGACCAGGAGTTTCTCGACGCCGAGCGGGATCGACTCCAGCTTGGGGTCGGCGTCGGGGAAGTAGCGCAGGCCCAGGGTGGCCTCGCCGCCGCGGACAAGGGCGCTCACCTCGCGGCTCGTGGCGGTGCGCAGCTCGACCGAGGCCTCGGGGAACCGCGACTCGAACGTGCGCAGCGCCTCGACGATGTGCGAGTCGGCCAGGGTGCCGACGATGGCCAGGCTGAGGGTCCGGGCGCCGCCGGGCCGCTCGGCCGCCTCGCGCACGGCCCGCTCGCCGTCCCGGATCGCCGCAAGCGCGGCCTCCGCGTACGGCAGGAGTGCCCGGCCCGCGTCGGTGAGCGCCACGCTGCGGCCGGTCCGCTCGAACAGGGCGGCACCCAGCGACTGCTCCAGCTCGCGGATGCGGCGGCTGATCGCGGGCTGCGACCGGTTGAGCTTCCTGGACGCGTCCGTGAACCCGCCCAGCTCCGCGATGGCGGTGAACGCCTCGATCTCCTCGACAGTCACATCCATCAGTATTCCTGATGGGCAGCATTATCACCATGCATTTGACTGATCTGTCGCCGGGCGGCCAGAGTGAAGGCGTCACCGCAGCTCACGACGGGAGAGCACCATGACCGACCAGACGGCCCGAGCGACGCGTTTCCGGGCGCTCCACGACGGCCCCGAGCCGTTCCTGCTCCCCAACCCGTGGGACGCCGGCACGGCAAGGCTGCTGGCCTCGCTGGGTTTCGACGCCCTCGCCACCACCAGCCTCGGCGTGGCCAACCAGGCCGGCCGCACCCGGGCCGCCCGGCAGGACGTCCTCGGCAACTGCCGCGTCATCAGCGCGGCGACCCCGCTGCCCGTCAACGCCGACCTGGAGAACGGCTTCGCCGACGACCCCGCCGAGGCGGCCAAGATGATCGCGGACGCCTGCGCCTGCGGCGTGGCCGGCGCGTCCATCGAGGACGCCACCGGCGACCGCAGGAGGCCGATCTACGACTTCGGGCTGGCCGTCGAGCGCGTGCGGGCCGCCGTCGAGGTCACGCGCGGGCTGCCCGTCCCGCTCGTGCTGACCGCCAGGGCCGAGAACCTGCTGTACGACGCGGGCGGGCTCGACGACACCATCCGGCGTCTCCATGCCTTCGAGGAGGCGGGCGCCGACGTCCTGTACGCGCCGGGGCTGCGCACGCTCGACGAGATGCGGGCGGTCGTCTCCTCCGTCGGCAGGCCGGTGAACGTGGTGATGGGCTTCGCCGACCCGGCGATCACGCTGGAGCAGCTCGCCGAGATCGGGGTGCGCCGGGTGAGCATCGGCGGCGCGCTGTCCCGGTACGCGCTCGGCGCGTTCCTCGACGCGGCCAAGCAGATGCGCGACGGCCGGTTCGGGTTCGTCGCGGACGTGCCGCCGATGGGCGAGCTCCTCCGCGCGTTCAGGCCGTACTCCACCCCCTGAGGAGGGCCGCCCCGGCGGCGCATGACATGATCGTCGGCAGGATCACCGTGAGAAGGAGCGGGACATGCCGGATCAGCAGGGCCGCCGCGTGCCCGGCAGCGACGTGCCACTCCAGCCGCTGACCGTCGGCACGTCGGCGCTCGGCGCGGGCCCCGGCGACGATGCGCTGGCCGAGATGATGGTGGCGGGCCGTTTCCGCCAGCTCGACACCTCCAACAACTACGCGGGCGGGCGCTCGGAGACGCTGATCGGCGCCGCGCTCAAGCAGGCGCCCGACGGCGTGACGATCTTCTCCAAGGCCGACCGCGACCCCGCCACCGGCGTGTTCGACGGTGACCGGGTCATACGGTCCTGGGAGGAGACGACCTCCCGCCTCGGCGTCGAGACGTTGCCGATCTACCACCTGCACGACCCGATGACCATCACGGTCGGCGAGGCGATGGCCCGCGGCGGCGCCGTGCCCGCCCTGGTGGCGCTGCGCGAGCAGGGGCTCGTCGGCGCGATCGGCATCGCCGTCGGCGGCGGCACCATGGTGGAGGACTACATCCGCACCGACGCGTTCGACGCGGTGCTCACCCACAACCGCTACACCCTGGTCGACCGGCGCGCGGAGGAGATCCTTCGGCTCGCCACGGAAAGGGACATGACGGTCTTCAACGCCGCTCCCTTCGGCGGCGGCATCCTGGGCGGCTCACCACGGCACGCCACCCGCTACGGCTACCGGCGGGTCTCCCCCGAGTTCGCCGCGCACGTCGAGCGGCTCAGGGCGCTGTGCGAGCGGTGGGAAGTCCCGCTCGCCGCGGCTGCGCTGCACTTCTCCCTCGCCGAACCACGCATCCACTCCACGGTCGTCGGCGTCACCTCGGCCGAACGGCTGGCGCAGCTGGGGATCATCGCCGACACGGTGATCCCCGGCGGGTTCTGGGAGGACCTGGCGGCGCTCGGGGACCCGCCTCCCTCACCGATCGACTGACGCCCGCCGGGCTGGCCACCCGCCTCCCGATGGCCGAGAATCTCCCGGCATGACCCACCGGTAACGCGAACCGGAGACTGCTGAGGAGCTGAGGCTCGCATGGCGGTTGTCATCGTGGACTACGACGCGGTATGGCCGTCGCTGCGCCTCGGGCCAGCGCAGTCACCACGTGCACGTGGTGCGGGCCGACACGTGCGGCTCGTCGACGAGGCCCGTCAGGCGCGCGGCCTCCCCCGCGTCCCGGTGTGGGAGGAGTGACCGTCAGCGCCCGCGCGGCTCCGTGACGCGCTCCCGGGCTCGCACGCGCGCCGCCTGCCGTTCCAGGGCCAGCCTGACGGCGAGCGGCGCGAAGGCGAGCAGCGGCACGATCAGGTGGACGGCGCCGGCCAGGCGCTGGTCGGCCGTCGGCACGCCCGCCGGGGCCGCCTGCAGGAACCAGTAGGCGGCGACGCGGGGCCCGGTCAGCAGGTACGCGCCGAGCGCCAGGTGCACCGCGGCGGCCACCGCCAGCAGCCGGGCCCGCGCGGCCCACGGGAACGGCCGGGGCAGCGGGTCGGCGCCCGCCAGCACCCACGACACGGCCAGCCCGAGCCCGAGGAACAACGCCGCGGTGGCCAGGTGGGAGCCGTAGGCGGACAGGGACCAGGGCAGCCACGCGGTCCCGTACAGCAGCAGGAACAGCACCGGGTACGCGGTCAGCAGCAGGCCGGGCCGGGTGATCCGGCGGCCGAAGGCGCGCGAGCCGAGGTCGCCGTACTGGGAGGAGGGGGTGGTGGCCCGGGCCGCCAGGGTGGCGGGAGCCCCCAGGCAGAGCAGCAGCGGAGCGACGACGGTGAGCGTGACGTGCTGCAGCGCGTACGCGGACGCCATCGCCCGCGCGTACCCGCCGACTCCGCCGACCAGCACCAGCGCGACCAGGGCCAGCCCGGCGTGCCAGGCGAACGACCGGGCCGGCGGCCATCCGGCCGCCCTGCGCATGCCCACGAGATAGCCGGCGGCGGGCAGCGCGAGCAGCAGCAGGACCAGCGTGTCCAGCCGTGCCTCGGTGATCAGCGCGGCAGGGGTGAACGGAGCGAGCTCGTACTCCAGCACGCCGTGCGCCGAGTGGCCGCCGCCGTCGCCGCCCGCGGGCGGCGGGGTGCGGGACAGGCCGACGGCCAGGCCCATCGCCGCCGCCATCACGGCCACCTCGCCCGCCGCCAGCCGGACGAACGTACGCCGCACCCCGCGATCCGTCACGCCCATGACGGTGCGGCGGCGGTGGCTCCAGCCGAACCAGCCGAGGACCGCCAGCACGGCGACCTTGCCGAGCAGGAGCAGGCCGTAGCTGCTCTGCCACAGGCCGGACGGCGTCTCCAGCCGCACCCAGCCGCCGACCAGCCCGGAGAAGGCCACCGCGGCGAAGCAGCACAGCGCGATCGTGCTGAACCTCGCCAACACGACGGCCAGGTCGGCGGAGCGGCGGAAGTGCACGAGCACCGCGTACAGGCCGCCCACCCACACCGACACACCCACCAGGTGCGCCATCAGCGCGGAGATCGCGACGTCGTGGTCGGCCGCGGAGGCGGCGTGGCCGACGTACGCGGGCGGCAGCAGCGCGCCCACGGCCGGCACCAGCGGCATCCACCGGGGCAGGCGCGGCACGAGCGTGGCCAGCGCCACCACGAACGTCGCCGCCACCACCACCAGCAGCGCCCGGGTCTGGGGCAGCGACGTGCCGTAGCCGAGGAGGTGTGAGGCGGCGAGGATCCGCGCGGGAGGCAGGGCGAAGAACGTCGACAGGGTCAGCACGTAGCCGGTGAGGGAGGCGAACGCCCAGCCGAGCGCCCACCACCCGGCCGCCCGCACGCACCGCGCCACCTCAGGGGAGCCCGCTGGGGCCAGCACGCCGGCGGCCAGCAGGGCGCCGACGCACGCCACGGCGCACAGGTCGTGCCCCAGCCGCACCAGCGGCAGGCCCCACTCGGCGAGCGGTCCCGCGGAGGGCAGCCCGGCGATCTCCGGCGCGCCCGCGCCGCCGCCGAACCACAGGACGGAAACCAGCACCACGACGCCCACGCCGACCACGCCCACCACGGCGCCGACGTGAACCGGCGCGGAAGCTCTCATGGCCACCCCGCAATGTCCGTCTGGACCGGCCGGCCCCCGGACGCCTGCGGTCCCGGTGACCGTGGTGCGTGGCCCACATGATCCCACAGCGGCCGGACCGTGACCATGCGGCAGCGCACGTCTGAGGTACGCGGCATCAGGCCGGGCGGTTCAACAGCCACCCATACCAAAGGCGGCAAACAGTCATTAATGACCTAGAATCCGTCAGATGTTCGCGGCCCCCCACCGGCTGGCCTGGCTGGACGCCCTCCGGGGGCCGGCCGCGCTGGCCGTCACCATGCACCACGCCGGCTGGACCTACCTGCCCGCCGTCTGGGCGGAAGTGGACCGCCGGATCGACCTCGGCACGTGGGGCGTGTTCGTGTTCTTCCTGGTCAGCGGGTACATCATCCCCGCCTCCCTGGAGCGGCGAGGCGACCTGCGCGCCTTCTGGACCGGCCGGGCCTTCCGCCTCCTCCCGCTGCTGCTGGCCGCCTGCGCCCTGGCCGTCCTGCTCGCCTGCGCCGGCCTGCCTGTCCTCGACCCCGGGCTCGGACAGCGCCCCCTCGGCGTGGTCGTGCTGGGCAACCTGACCATGGTGCAGGAACTGCTCAACCTCCCCGCCGTCATCGGCGTGATGTGGACGCTCTCGTACGAGATGGCGTTCTACCTGATGTGCGTCGCGCTGTTCGCGGTCGGGCGGGCACACCGGTCGGCCTGGATCGCCGGCGGCCTGGCGCTGCTGGCCGTGCCGCTGGGGCTGCTGCTGCCGGGAACGTCGATCAAGGGCGGCGCCGACCTCATGGCCGCGCTGCTCGGCCTCGCGGTCGTCGCCGCCATCGCGGTGACCGCGCTCGGCCGGGGCGGGACGCGTACCGTGGCCGCGGTCGCGGGCGGTCTGCTCGGGCTGGCGCTGGTGATCCTCGGCAGCCGGGGCGGCACCTGGCAGGGCGTGATCATCCTGGCGTCGATGTTCGCCGGCACGGCGGTCTACCGGGCCGAGCGGGGCACGACCTCCTGGCGTACGGCCGCGCTCGCCGCCTTGGCGGTGCTGGCGTGCGGGATCCCCGCCAAGGACGACCCCGCCTGGGCTCCGGCGCTCGTGCTCGCCTTCGGCGTCTTCGCCCTGGGGCTCGCGCTGCGCGGCCGGGCGTTCCCCCGCTGGCTGCCGGAGCTCGGCGTGATCAGCTTCTCCCTCTACCTGTTGCATCCGGTCCTGCTGCACGCGATCCCGGACCTCACGCTGTACTACCTCGTCCTGATCCCGCTCAGCCTCGCGAGCCACCGTCTTGTCGAGGCTCCCGCCCAGCGCCTCGGCAGACGCCTGACCGCCGCCCGTGTGTGACCCCGCCCCGCCCGGATTGACCTGGAGCGCACTCCAGCCGACAAGCTGGACCCATGAGCACATCGTTGACGACACGCCCCATCGGCGACCGCCGCGTCTCCGCCATCGGGCTCGGCGCCATGCCCATGTCGGTGGCCGGGCACATGGCCGACGAGGACCAGTCGATCCGGACTCTGCTGGCCGCCCTTGACGCCGGTGTCACGTTGATCGACACAGCGGACGCGTACACGCCTTCGCACGACGACGTCGGCCACAACGAACGCCTGGTCGCCAAGGCGCTGGCCCAGTGGCGGGGCGACGCCGGCAGCGTGCTCGTCGCCACCAAGGGCGGGCACACCCGCACGCCGGGCGGCGGCTGGTCCAAGGACGGGCGCCCGTCGTACCTCAAGCAGGCCTGCGACCGCTCGCTCAAGGCGCTCGGCGTGGACAGCATCGGCCTCTACCAGCACCACCGGCCCGACCCGGAGGTGCCGTACGAGGAGACCATGGGCGCGTTGAGGGACCTCCACGACGCCGGCAAGATCCGGATGGCGGGCATCTCCAACGCCGGCCCGGAGCAGATCAGGATCGCCCACGACATCCTGGGCGAGCGCCTGGTGAGCGTGCAGAACGAGTACTCGCCGCGCTTCCGCTCCAGCGAGCCCGAGATCGACCTCTGCGCCGAGCTGGGCCTGGCCTTCCTGCCCTGGTCGCCGCTGGGTGGCATCGGGCGCACCGGGGAGCTGAGCGAGCGGCACGCCGCCTTCTCCGAGATCGCGAAGGAGCGCGGCGTCTCCCCGCACCAGATCTGCCTGGCCTGGGAGCTCGCCCGCAGCCCCGTGGTCATCCCCATCCCGGGCGCGAGCCGCCCCGAGACCATTCTCGACTCGCTCGCGGCCGTGGACCTGGAGCTCAGCGCGGAGGAGCTGGCCCGCCTCGGCTGAGGGTCCTGCGGGCGCCGCCGTGGGCCGGAGGACCCCCGGCTCACGGCCGCCGCGCCCCCGGGGACGCTGGCTAGAATCCGGGCATGAAAGCCGCAGTGCGATTACGTTATGGCCCACCCGACGTGGTCGGTGTGACCGAGGTCGACAAACCCGCGGTCAAGCCGGACGAACTGCTCGTCAAGGTGCACGCGACCACGGTCAACCGCACCGACTGCGCCCTTCGCGCCGCCAAGCCGTTCCTGTGGAGGTTCTTCACGGGTTTCTTCCGGCCACGGGTGCGCGTGCTCGGCAACGAGTTCGCCGGGGAGATCGAGACGGTGGGCGGCGAGGTCACCGCCTACAAGGTGGGCGAGCGGGTGTTCGGCTACAACGACGCCACGTTCGGCGCCCACGCCGCCTACATGACCGTCTCCGAGAAGGGCACGCTCGCCACCATCCCGACCGGCCTGAGCTACGAGGAAGCCGCCCCCAGCACCGAGGGCTCGCACTACGCCCTGTCGATCATCACGGCCGCGCGGGTCAGGGAGGGCCACGACGTCCTGGTCTACGGCGCGACCGGGGCCATCGGCTCGGCCGCCGTCCAGTTGCTGAAGACGCTCGGGGCCGTCGTGACCGCGGTCTGCGACACGCGGACCGTGGAGCTCGTACGCGGGCTCGGCGCCGACCGGGTCATCGACCGCACCACCACCGACTTCACCCGCGACCCGGGACGGTACGACGTCGTCATCGACGCGGTCGGCAAAAGCACGTTCGGCCGGTGCCGGCGGCTGCTGAAACCGCGTGGCGTCTATGCCGCCTCCGATGTCGGCCCGATGTGGCAGAACGTGTTCCTCGCGCTCGTCACCCGGCCGCTCGGCGGCAGAAAGGTGCTCATGCCCCTGCCGAAGCACGACCGGGACACGGCGCTGCGTTTCCGCGACCTGATCGAGTCGGGCCGGTTCAGGCCGGTCATCGACCGGCGATATCCGCTGGCCGACATCGTCGAGGCGCACCGCTACGTCGACTCCGGCCAGAAGATCGGCAACGTCGTGATCACCGTCAACCACTCCGGCTGAGCGACGACCACCCGGCCGGGCGCGGCGCGCACCCGGCCGGAGCCGTCACACGCCCATCGGGTGCCAGACCGTCTTGGTCTCCACGAAGGGCCGGATGCGGGCCACGCCGGGGTCGGCGGCCGACCAGTCGTCGTGAAGGCCCGGCCGTACGACCCGTTTGAGCGTGCCCGCGGCCAACTCCTCCAGCTCACCGGCGAGCTCGCCCGCCCCGGCCAGGTCCAGGGCGTTCACGTCGGCGTGCCCGGCCAGCGGCGGCGCCAGCTCGCTCAGGCGGCCGGTCAGGACGTTGACGACGCCGCCGGGCAGGTCGGAGGTGGCCAGCGCCTCGGCGAGCGTGACGGCGGGCAGCGGCGCCCGCTCGCCGGCCACCAGCACCGCCGTGTTGCCCGCGGTGATGACGGGCGCGAGCACCGCGACCAGGCCGAGCAGCGGGGAGCCGGCGGGCGCGAGGATGCCGGCGACCCCGGTCGGCTCGGGCTGGGAGTGGTTGAAGTAAGGGCCCGACACCGGGTTGGCCGCCCCGAGCACCTGGCCGAGCTTGTCGGCCCAGCCGGCGTAGTAGACCCAGCGGTCGATCGCGGCGGACACCACACCCTGGGCGCGCGCCTCGCTCATGCCCTGGGCGGCGGCCACCTCCCCCGCGAACTGCGCCCGCCGGCCCTCCATCATCTCGGCGATCCGGTAGAGGATCTGGCCGCGGTTGCAGGCGGTGCGGCCCGACCAGCCGGGAAAGGCCTTGCGCGCGGCCACGACGGCGTCGCGCACGTCCTTGCGCGACGCCAGGGCCGCGTTGGCGAGGTGGACTCCGCGGGAGGATGTCACCGGGTACGACCTGCCTGACTCCGAACGCGGGAAGGCCCCGCCGAGGTAGAGCTTGTACGTCCTGCGCACGGCCACGCGAGCCGGCGCGGACGGGGTCCTGTCAGCCAAGGTATGCCTCCAGCCCGTGGCGGCCGCCCTCGCGGCCGTAACCGGACTCCTTGTAGCCGCCGAACGGGCTGGCGGGATCGAACACGTTGAAGGTGTTGGACCACACGACGCCGGCGCGCAGCCGGCTCGCGGTCCACAACATGCGGGAGCCCTTCTCCGTCCACACTCCGGCGGACAGCCCGTACTGCGTGTTGTTCGCCTTGGCGACGGCCTCCTCGGGGGTGCGGAAGGTGAGCACCGACAGGACCGGCCCGAAGATCTCCTCGCGGGCGATCCTGTGCGCCTGCGTGACGCCGGTGAACACGGTGGGCGGGAACCAGTAGCCGCGTTCCGGGATCGGGCACGCGGGCGACCAGCCGCTCGCGCCCTCCGCCTCGCCGGCGGCGGCCAGTTCGCGGATCCTGGCCAGCTGCGCGGCCGAGTTGATGGCGCCGATGTCGGTGTTCTTGTCCAGCGGGTCGCCGAGCCGCAGCCGCTCGATCCTGGCCCGCAGCCTGGTCAGCAGCTCCTCGGCGATCGACTCCTGGACCAGCAGCCGGGAGCCGGCGCAGCACACGTGGCCCTGGTTGAAGAAGATCCCGGAGACGATGCCCTCCACGGCCTGGTCGACGGCCGCGTCGTCGTACACGATGTTGGCGCCCTTGCCGCCCAGCTCCAGGGTGAGCCGCTTGGACGTCCCGGCCACGGCGCGGGCGATCTCCTTGCCGACGCCGGTCGAGCCGGTGAAGGCGACCTTGTCCGCGTCCGGGTGGGCGACCACGGCCCGGCCGGTGCCGCCCGCGCCGGTCACGATGTTGACCACGCCGGGTGGCAGTTCCGCCTCCTGGCAGATCTCCGCGAACGCCAGTGCGGTCAGCGGGGTGGTCTCGGCGGGCTTGAGCACCACCGTGTTGCCGGTCGCCAGCGCGGGCGCGACCTTCCAGGCGAGCATCAGCAGCGGGAAGTTCCACGGAATGACCTGCGCGGCCACGCCGAGCGGGCGCGGTGACGGGCCGACCCCGGCGTGGGCGAGCTTGTCCGCCCAGCCCGCGTGGTAGAAGAAGTGCGCCGCGACCAGGGGAAGGTCGATGTCGCGGGTCTCCTTGATGGGCTTGCCGTTGTCGAGCGATTCGAGCACGGCCAGCTCGCGGGCACGTTCCTGGATGATGCGCGCGATCCTGAACAGGTATTTGCCGCGCTCGGCGCCGGGCAGCGGCGACCACACCCGCTCGAAGGCCCGGCGGGCGGCGGCGAAGGCCCGGTCCACGTCGGCGTCGGACGCCGCGGCCACCTCGGAGAGCGGCTCCTCGTCGGCCGGGTTGAGCGTGACGATGCGCTCGTCGCTCTTGGCCTCGGTGAACTCGCCGTCGATGAACAGGTCGTACGCCGGCCGGATGGTCACGATCGACCGTGACTCCGGCGCGGGCGCGTAGTCGAAGATCTCCACGGTTCCCCTCAGTCGAGCGTGTAGTAGTCGGGCCCCGCGTAGTGCCCGGTGCCGAGCTTGGTGCGCTGCATGAGCAGGTCGTTCAGCAGCGTCGAGGCGCCGAGCCGGAACCGCGCCGGGTCCAGCCAGCTCTCGCCGGCCACCTCCTTGACCAGCACCAGGTAGCGGATCGCGTCCTTGGTGGTGCGGATGCCGCCGGCCGGCTTCACCCCGGCCTGCCGCCCTCCGGCGGCGTGGTAGTCCCTGACCGCCTCCAGCATGACGAGGGTGACGGGCAGGGTGGCGGCGGGCGCGACCTTGCCGGTGGAGGTCTTGATGAAGTCGGCCCCGGCGTGCAGCGCGAGCCAGGACGCCCGCCGTACGTTGTCGTAGGTGACGAGCTCGCCGGTCTCCAGGATGACCTTCAGGTGCGCGGGGCCGCAGCACTCCTTGACCGCGGCGATCTCGTCGAAGACCTTGCGGTAGTCGCCGGCGAGGAACGCGCCTCTGTCGATCACCATGTCGATCTCGGTGGCTCCGGCGGCGACCGCCGTACGCGTGTCGGCCAGCTTCACCTCCAGCGACGTGCGCCCGGCGGGGAAGCCGGTGGCGACCGAGGCGAGCCCCACGCCGCTGCCCGCCAGGACGGGCGCGGCCACGGGGATCATGTCGGGATAGACGCAGATGGCGGCGACCGCGGGCGCGGTGGGGTCGGCGGGGTCGGGCCGCATGGCCTTGGCCGCCAGGGCGCGGACCTTGCCCGGGGTGTCCGCCCCTTCGAGCGTGGTCAGGTCGACCATGCGGATGGCCAGGTCGATCGCCTGGCGTTTGGCCGTGGTCTTGATCGACCGGGTGGCCAGGTCGGCGGCGCGACGGCGTACGCCCACCTCGTCGACGCCGGGCAGCCCGTGCAGGCAGGCCCGCAGCGAGCCGGATGGAAGGGTGTCAGGCACGGGCGCCACGCCTTTCGATCAGCATGTTGAGGACGAGCGCGACCAGCAGGATCAGGCCGGTCACCACCATCTGGAAGAAGGAGCCCAGACCGAGCAGGTTGCACAGGTTGCGCAGCACCGACAGCAGCAGCACCGCCACGAAGGTGCCGAACACCCCGCCCCGGCCGCCGAACAGGTTGGTGCCGCCGAGGACGACGGCCGCGATGGCGTCCAGCTCCAGCCCGTTGAACGCGGTCGGCTGGCCCACGGTCAGCCGCGAGGTGAGCAGCACGCCCGCCAGCGCCGCGAGCGCGCCGGACACCGCGAACACGGTGGTGATGACGCCGCGCACCGGCAGTCCCGACAGCCGCGCCGCCTCCTTGTTGCTGCCGACCGCGTAGACGTACTCGCCGAAGGTGGTGCCGCGCAGCACCACAGCGGCGAGGATTGTGATCACCACGAAGATGATCCCGACGATCGGGACGTAGCCGATGAACCCGCCACCGAGCAGCTGGAACGACTCCGCCCCCGCCGCCTCCGCGGGCTTGCCGTCGGTCAGCAGGTACGTGAGCCCGCGGATCGCGGTGAGCCCGGCCAGCGTGGTCATGAAAGCCGGCAACGCCAGGTACGCCGACAGGCCGCCCATGATGGCGCCGAACACGGCGCCGGCCAGGACGCTCAGCAGGATCGCCGGCAGCACGGGCACGCCCGCGGCCATGAGGATGGCGACCGTCATCCCGCCGAAGGCGGCCACGCTGCCGACCGACAGGTCGATGCCCGCGGTCAGCACCACCATGGTCATGCCGATGGCGACGATCCCGGTCAGCGACGACTGTTGCAGCAGGTTGGCGATGTTGCGGCCGGTGAGGAACTGCGGGGCCAGCAGCGTCGCGACGACGCACAACGCGAGGAAGACCAGCAGCAGGTTGGACTTGACGATCAGGTCGGCGCCGCGCCGCGGCCGGGCGCCGCCGGCCTGCTCGGCGGACGCGGCCACCGAGGATCCGATCGAGGTGGTCATGGTGTCGCTCCTGTGATGACGGCGTGCGCGATGGCGCTCTCCGGGCTGACCCTCGGGTCGAAACGGGCGATGTTGCGACCCTCGTACAGGACCTGGATACGGTCGGCGTTGGCGGTCAGCTCGTTGAGCTCGCTGCTGGCGAGCAGGACCGCCACGCCCTGGCCGGCGAGGTCGCGCACCTGGCGGTAGAGGTCGGCCTTGGCGCCGACGTCGAGCCCGCGGGTGGGCTCGTCGAGCAGCAGGACCTTGATCCCGCCCCTGGTGATCCACTTGGCCAGCACGACCTTCTGCTGGTTGCCGCCGGACAGCTGGCCGACGAGCTGGCTCTGGCCGACGGATCTGACGCCGAGCCCGGCCAGCGCGGGCGCGGCCAGGCGCCGTCCGAGCCGGCCCGGCAGCAGCCACGGGGGCCGGTCGAGTGCCGCGATCGCCGCGTTTCGGCCCACTGACAGGCCGAGCATGAGGCCCTGTTCCTTGCGGCTCTCCGGCACCAGCGCGAGTCCGGCGCGCACGGCCGCGGCGGGGCTGCCGGCCCGGAACGGGCGGCCGTCCAGCCGGGCGGTGACGTGCGCCTTGAGGTCGCCGAAGAGCGCCCGCAGCAGTGTGGTACGTCCAGCGCCGCCCAGTCCGGCCAGCCCGACGACCTCGCCCGGCCGCACGTCGATGTCGCGCACGTCGATCAGCCCGGGGACGTGCACCCGCTCGACGGTCAGCAGCGGCTCCCCCTCGGGCGCTGGGCGGCCGGCGGGACGCACGAGTTCCTTGGCCTCGCCGATCATCGCCGCCACGATCTCGTCCGGCGTGGTCGAGGCCACGTCGTAGACGCCGGCCGTGCGGCCGTCGCGCAGCACCGTGGCGCGGTCGCCGATCGCCTTGACCTCGTCGAGCCGGTGCGAGATGAAGATGACCGAGCGCCCTTCCTCCGTGAGCGACCGGATGACGCCGAACACCGCCTCCAGCTCGCTCTCGCCGAGCGTGGCGGACGGCTCGTCCATGACGATCACCCGCGCGTCGGCGGTGAGCGCCTTGGCGATGGCGGTGAGCTGCTGCGCCGCGATGGGCAGGTCCCTGACACGGGTGGTCACGGGGAAACGCGCGCCGACCCGGTCGAGCGCCTGGCGGGCCAGGCCCGCGCGCCGCGCCCTGCGTACGAACGGGCCGAACCGGGGCGAGCGACCCAGCAGCAGGTTCTGTGCCACGGTGAGGTCGGGCAGCAGGTCGAGCTCCTGGTAGATGACGGCGATGCCGGCGGCCAGCCCGGCGTGCGGGGTGGAAGGGCTGAACGGCTCGCCGTCCAGCAGGATCGTCCCCTCGTCCGGCCGGTAGGAGCCGGCCAGGATCTTCATCAGCGTGCTCTTGCCCGCGCCGTTCTCGCCCAGCAGACAATGCACCTCGCCGGCGCGTACGGTCAGCTCCACGCCGTCCAGGGCGACCGTGCCGGGGAACCGCTTGACGATCCCCGACATCCGCAGCCGCTCGTCCGTCATGCCTCCTCCTTCCACGTGTCCAGCAGGTACGTCGCGCTCTGGTCGTCGGTGATCAGCACGTCGCAGAGGCGGCTGGCCACGACGGCCCGGCACACCGCGTGCTTGGCCTCGCCGCTGACCAGCGCGACCGAGGCGGTGGACGCGCGCAGGACGTCCAGCGACAGGCCGAGGGTGCGGCCGTCCAGGGCGGGGTCCACGATGCGGCCGTCGCGGTCGATGAAGCGGCCCAGCACGTCGCCCACCGCGCCGGCCTCCGCGAGCCTCGACAGGTGGCCGGCGTCGATCTGGCCGGAGTCGACCAGCACGGAGTCGCTGCCCATGCCCCCGGGGCTGAACAGGAACAGGTCGGCCCGGGTGGCGAGGGCTAGCACGTCGGAGACGGCCCGGTCGCTCTCCAGCACGGCCCTGGTGCTCTGCTGCTCCAGGATCGCCGGGGCGGGCAGCAGCGTGGCGGTGCCGCCGCCGTGGTGGGCGATCATGCTCGCCATGCTGTGCGCGCTGGTCGGCTGCCGTGACCGGCTGAGCGCGCCGTTGATCTGCACCACGTTGACGCCGCCGGCCCATCCGGGCTTGAGCCCGCCGGCCAGCCGGTCGAGAGTGCGCCCCCAGGAGACGCCGATCAGCCGGGGCGCGGGCCGCATCGCCATCAGGTGGTCGGCCCCCGCCGCCGCGACCACGTCGCGCAGGTGCTCGACGCCGTTCGGGTCGCCCCCGGCCACCACGACCGCGTCGCGCAACCCGCAGCGTTCCTTGAGCGACTGTTCCAGGGCTCGCACCCGGGACCTCGGGTGCAGCACCTCGATCCGGACGATCCCGGCCTGGCGGGCCTCGGCCAGCATCCTGCCCACCTTCCAGCGGGTCAGGTGCAGGGCGTTGGCGATCTGCTCCTGGGTCTCCCCGCCCTCGTAGTAGCGGATGGCGACCTCGTAGAGCTGGTCGTCGTAGCCGGCAGGGACGGTCATGGGTCCTGCCTCCGTTCCGGCGCGTTGAGGCGGTGCGCGAGCGGCGTCGTGGCCTCGGTGGCCGCCCGGTAGTCGGCGTAGCCCTGCCGGTAGGCGTCCCGGTGGGCGGGGACCGGCTCGATGGTGCGGGTGCGCGGGGCGTACTCGGCCGCCGCCTCGGCGAGCGAGGCGTGCCGCCCCGCGCCCACCGAGGCGATCACCGAGCAGGCGCGCAACGTCAGGTTGTCGCCCGCGACCAGGCTGACCGGCCGGCCGAGCACGTCGGCGGTGGTCTGGAGCCACAACTCGTTGTGCCGGATGCCGCCGGACAGGAAGATCTCCTCCACGGCGATCCCGCCCTCGCTGAACGAGTCGATGACCTGCCTCGTGCCGTACGCGACGCCTTCCACGGCGGCCCGGTAGACCTGCTCGGGCGAGCTGGCCAGGGTCAGCCCGAGCACCGCCCCGCGCAGCAGCGGGTCGCGCAGGGGCGTGCGGTTGCCCATGAAGTAGTCGAGCACGATCAGGCCGTGGTCGACCGGCGGCAGCGCCGACGCGGCCTTGATGAGCCGGCCGATTTCCGCCCTCGGCCGCCCCATGAGCCGCTCCCCCGCCCAGGCCAGCACCGAGCCCGCGCTCACCTGGCCGCCCTCGACGAGCCAGCGCCCGGTGCGCAGCGCGTCCGGGTACGGCCCCCACACGGTGGGCGGGAAGACCGGCTCGGCGATCTCCGTGACAAACGCGTTGGACGTGCCGCACACGATCGACACCCGGCCTTCGGGAGCGCCGCCGATGGCCAGCAGCGACAGGTGCGCGTCGATGCCGCCGGACGCGACGACGGCGGGGCCGGTGATGCCCAGCTCCTCGCGGGCGGCGGCCCCGACGGGGGCGATCGGGTCGCCGACCGGGACGATCTCGTCGGGCAGCTTGGCGGCCAGGTCGCCGACGCCGAGCCGCTCGTACAGGTCGTTCGGGAATCCCGCGCCGCGCGGGTCGTAGTTGCTCTTGCAGACGGCGTTCATCCGCGATCCCGCCCACCGCCCGGTGAGCCGCCACACCATGTAGTCGACCGCCTCGGTGATGCGGGCGGCCCTGCGGTAGATCGCGGGCTCGTGGCGGGCCAGCCACATGGCCTTCGGCACCAGCCATTCCACCGCGTCCGAGCCACCGGAGTAGCGCAGCACCGGGTGGCCGCTGCGGGCGGTCAGCGCCGACTCCTCGCCGGCCCGGCCGTCCATCCAGAGCAGGGCGGGCCGCAGGGGGCGCCCGTCGCCGTCGAGCACGGCCACCGTCGAGGCCGTGGTGGCCACCGCGACCCCGACGATCTCCGGGTTCCCCGCCTCGGCGAGCGCCGCCCGCGCGGCGTGCACGCTCGCCCGCCACCAGTGCTCCGGGTCCTGCTCGGCCCAGCCGGGCCGCGGGAAGCTGGTCGGGTAGGTGTCGTCGCCCGTCCCGGCCTGCGTGCCGTCCGCCGTGTAGACCGCCGCGCGAGCGCCCTCCGTGCCGAGGTCGAGGGCGAGGAAAGCGGACATCGTCACTCCTCGTTCGGCAGGAAGAGCACCTTGGAGCTGAAGATGGAACGTTCCCCGAGGCCGGCCATGGTCTCGGGCAGCGCGTCAAGGCCCAGCTCGTGCGTGATCATGAACTTCCAGGCCAGCCCGCCGGAGGCGAGCATCCTGGCCGACTCCCGCCACTCCTCTCCGGGGAACGGCGCCGAGAAGGAGTTCCAGGCGCCGTGCAGCGTGACCTCGCGGCGCAGGAAGGAGCCGAAGGTGGCCTTGGGCAGCACCACCGGCTCGTGCGGGATGCCGATGAACACCGCCTCGCCGCGCCTGGCCGTCAGCGCCACGGCCTGGTCGATGGTGGCGGGTACGCCGGCGGACTCGACGACCACGTCGTACCCCTCGCCCACCAGGTCGGCGGCGGCCTCGGCGCTGGTGGCGGTGTGCGTGGCGCCCGCCTCCGTCGCCATGGCGGCCTTCTGCTCGTTCAGCTCGATCACGAGCGCCTCGGCGGCGCCGGCGATGCGCGCCCACTGCACGGCGAACAGCCCGATGGGGCCGGCGCCGACGACCGCGACCCGGTGGCCGCCGCGCATCCTCGTGCGCCACAGGGCGTGCAGGGCGATCGCCGCCGGGTCCAGCATGGCCGCCGCCCTCGGGTCGAGGTCGGCAGGCAGCACCATGAGGTTCTCGTCGGGGACGGTGACGTACTGGGCGTACGCGCCGTCCCTGCGGCTGCCGAAGTAGCCGTAGTTGCGGCACAGGCTGAAGTGGCCCTGGCTGCAGGGAGCACAGGCGTGGCAGGGGATGAGCGGGGGCACGGTCACGAGGTCGCCCTCGCGTACGCGGCCCGTCGCGGCCAGGCGCTCGCCCATCCGGACCACGTGCCCGGAGAACTCGTGACCGCAGATGATCGGGAAGTGGTACGCCCCCGCGGACAACATGCGCGGGATGTCCGATCCGCACACCCCGCAGGCGGCGACGCGGACGAGCGCCTCGCCGGGACCTGGCTCGGGCACCGGCACCTGCTCCACCCGGATGTCCCCGGGCGCGTGGAGCACTGCGGCCTGCATGGTCATGTTTCCGCCTTCCTGATGGTCGCCGGTGGTCACTGCTCGCGCGCCTGGGCGAACTCTCCGGACCCGGTGTACTGGGCCGCGTTGTCCTGGTCGATCAGCTCGGTGCCCGCGTCGATGGAGGGCTCGACCTTCTCGCCCTTGCCGACCTTGAGCACGGTCTCCACGGCCTTCGAGCCGAGCGAGATGGGGTCGTTGAGTGCCGTGGCGACGTACTGGCCGCCCTTGGCGATCTCCTTGACCGCTTCCATGAGCCCGTCCACGCCGGAGACGAGGACCTTGCCCTTGCCGCTCTCGTTGAGCACCTTCAGCGCGCCGAGAGCCATGTCGTCGTTGTGCGCGTAGACGGCGGCCACGCCGGGGTTGACCTGGAGCAGGTCCTGCATCGCCGTGACGGCCTTGGACCGTACGTAGTCGGAGTACGGCCCCTCCACGATCTTGATCTTCGGGTTGGCCTTGACGGCCTGGTGGAAGCCGGCGCTGCGGTCGCGAGCCACGGCGCCGCCGGCGTCTCCCCTGATCTCGATGACGGTGCCGCCCTTGGCGCCGAGCTGCTCGCTGAGCCGCTTGCCGACGAGCTCGCCCATGGCCTTGTTGTCGCGCCCGACGTGCGAGACCGCGCCCTCGGGCACCGGCCGGTCCACGGTCACCACGGACACCCCTGCCGCCTTGGCGGCGGCGAGTCCGGGCTGCACGCCCTGCGGGTCGACCGGGTTGATGAGCAGGACGTCGATCTGCCGGGTGATGAGGTCCTGGACGTCGTTGTTCTGCTTGGTGACGTCCCCGCCCGCGTCGGCGAAGTAGAGCGTGGCGCCGGCCTTCTTGGCGGCGGCCTCGGCTCCTTCGCGCAGTTGCACGTAGAACGGGGACTGCTGGGTCGCCTGGCTGAAGCCGATGACGAGCGGGCCGCCGCCGGCCTCCTGACCGGTGTCGGCGGTGGACCCGCCGGGGGTGGTCGACACCGAGCACGCCGCCAGAGCGACGGTGGAAAGAAGGAGGACAGGCATTTTGAACAGCCGGAATCCGCGCATAGGGACCTCCGTATGTGACGTAGGTAACGCACGGTAGGTCGCCCGTTCACCTCACGGCAACACATGAGCCGAAATTTGCTCATATGAGCACGCGGTGCGCGCCACAGGACAAACTTCCTGCACAGAGGTCCCTGCTGGTCGAGCTCAGGCTCATCCGCCCCGGCAGCGGGCCATGCTGGAGTTGCCGCGCCAGGCCGCCACCCGGGGTGAGATCACCACCGCGAAGGCGGCCTGAGAGGGTGACGGCGCACGCCGGGTCACGTGTCGTACACGTCGTGGTGGATGGCCCGGGGTGCCTTCTCCAGCAGGAAGTCGTCGTCGAAGTCGTAATACTTCGCGACAGTGACGTCGTCGCCGGCGAAGGCCCTGATCGCCTCCTCCGACTCCCAGAACGTCAGCATCTCGAAGTGCGCGACCTCGCCCTCCAGCCGATGCAGCACGTACGCGCCCCGGTTGCCGGGTGTCGACCGGTAGTCGGGAAGCGCCACCTCCCTCATCAGCTCCAGGTAGGCGCCGGACTTCCCGGCCGGGGTCCGGCCATGCCAGATGCGGGCGATCATGGGCTTCCCTTCCTTCCGTACGGGTACAGATTAGGGTTTGCCGGTATCCGTCACCTTCGCCGGTCCCGTTCCGTCAAGAAGGGAGAAGACCCTGATCGAAGGATGATGTGATCGTGGACGCTGACGAGTTCCTGGCCGGACGATTCGCCGAACACCGCGACCATATGAAGGCGGTGGCGTACCGGATGCTCGGCTCACTCACCGAGGCCGACGACGCGGTGCAGGAGGCGTGGCTGCGGCTCAGCCGTACGGACTCCGGCGCGATCGGCAACCTGGGAGGCTGGCTCACCACCGTGGTCGGCCGGGTCTGCCTGGACATGCTGCGCGCCCGCGCCGCGCGGCGCGAGGCGCCGCTGGAGCAGCGGCTGCCCGATCCGGTCGTCAGCCCGGAGGACGGCGGCGACCCCGAGCGGGAGGCGCTGACCGCCGACGCCGTCGGCCTGGCGCTGCTCGTCGTGCTGGACTCGCTGCGTCCCGCCGAACGGCTGGCCTTCGTGCTGCACGACATGTTCGCGGTGCCGTACGAGCAGATCGCCACGGTCGTGAACCGCTCCCCCGACACGGCCAGGAAACTCGCCAGCCGGGCCAGGCAGCGCGTACGGGGAACCATCCCCTCACCCGACCCCGACCCCGCACGCCAGCGCCGGGTGGTCGACGCCTTCCTGTCGGCCGCTCGCGACGGGGACTTCGCCGCGCTGCTCACCGTCCTCGACCCCGACGTCGTCCTGCGCATCGACGCGGGCGCCTTCGCCGAGGGCGGCTCGTGGACGATCAGCGGCGCGGCGGCCGTGGCCGGGAGGGCCCCGGACTTCCAGCGCTTCACGACCACCCGCACGCTGGAGCCCGTACTGGTGAACGGGGCGGCCGGGCTGATCAGCAGCGAGGACGGCCGGCCGCGCTCGGTCCTCGGCTTCACCATCGCGGAGGGCAGGATCGCGGCGATCGACATCCTGTCCGACCCGGACCGTGTCGCACGGCTCACGCTGACCTGGCCACGGGGCTGACGGTCGGTGGTCCGGGCACACCCGCCGCCCGCGGGGGCGGGGTGGGCGTCGTCGAGTTCTCCTGACGGCTCTGAGCTGGTCATTTCTCGGAAAGGCGGGACCCTGCGCAAGGGTGCGAACCGGGGCATCGCCGTAGCGTCGTTGGCATGAGAATCGACGTGGTGCTGCCGTGCCTGAACGAGGCGGCGGCCCTCCCGTGGGTGCTCGGGCGGATGCCGCACGGTTTCCATCCGATCGTGGTCGACAACGGCTCGGCCGACGGTTCCGCGAAGATCGCCGCCGAGCTCGGCGCGACGGTGGTGAGCGAGCCGCGGACCGGGTTCGGCGCCGCCTGCCATGCCGGGCTGGCCGCCGCGACCTCGGACGTCGTGTGCTTCATGGACGCGGACGCGTCGCTGGACCCCGAGCAGTTGCCCCGGGTGAGCCGCCCCGTCATGGCCGGCGAGGCCGATCTCGTGCTGGGCCGCCGGGTCCGCCGGCCGGGCGCGTCGTGGCCGGCGCATGCCCG
Source organism: Nonomuraea longispora (assembly GCF_004348345.1). Classification (GTDB taxonomy): domain Bacteria; phylum Actinomycetota; class Actinomycetes; order Streptosporangiales; family Streptosporangiaceae; genus Nonomuraea; species Nonomuraea longispora. The sequence continues at coordinate 18,715 of NZ_SMJZ01000038.1, read as the reverse complement.
GCTCGGCAACGCCGTGCTGGCCAGGCGGTTGCGGCGGCGTACCGGTGCCCGGCTGCGCGACCTTGGGCCGATGCGGGCCTGCCGGCGGGTCGCGCTGCTCCGGCTGGGGATCGTCGACCGACGCTTCGGCTACCCGCTGGAGATGGTCCTGCGCGCCGCGGCGGCGCGCTGGCGCATCGCCGAGGTCGACGTCGACTACCTGCCCCGCGACGGCCGCTCGAAGGTGACCGGTACGGTACGCGGCACGCTGCGGGCCGTCCACGACATGCGGCGGGTCATGGCCCGCGAGGACGGGACCCAGGACGTGAGCACGTGAACCGGACCCAGATCGTGGTGATCGCCAAGGAGCCCGTGCCGGGGAAGGTCAAGACCCGGCTGGTCCCGCCGCTCACCCCGGAGGAGGCGGCCGCCGTGGCCGGCGCCGCGTTGGAGGACACGCTGCGGACGGTCGCCCGGGTGCCGGTCGTCCGCCGGGTGCTGGTGCTCGACGGCGCCCCCGGCGCGTGGCTGCCCGCCGGGTTCACCGTGCTGCCGCAGCGGGGTCGCGGTCTGGACGAGCGGCTGGCGGCGGCCTTCGAGGACGCGTACACGCTGCTGCCCGTGCCCGTCGTGCTGATCGGCATGGACACCCCGCAGGTCACCCCTGGCCTGCTGGCCGACGCCGTGGCGCTGCTCGACGGGCGCGACGCGGTGTTCGGTCCCGCGAACGACGGCGGTTTCTGGCTGCTCGGGCTGCGCGAGCCCGACCCCGCGCTGCTGCTCGGGGTGCCCATGTCGGAACCGGGCACCGGAGAGTTCCAGCGGCGGCGGATGGAGGAGGCGGGGCTGAGCGTCGCGTCGTTGCCGTGCCTGACCGACGTGGACACCATGGCGGACGCGATCGAGGTGGCGGCGCTGGCTCCGCGCTCCCGCTACGCCGCCGCGCTCGCCGGCACCGGGACGCGGCTGTGACCGGCACGCGCGGAGGCAAGCGCGGAGGCACGCGCGGAGGCACGGTGCTGGTGACGGGCGCCGCCGGGTTCATCGGCGGCCACGTGGCGGAGGCGCTGGAAGCGGCCGGCCATCACGTCGTACCGCTCGACCTGCGCCGCGGCGGCGACGTACGCGACCCCGATCTGCTCGACCGGCTGCTGGCGGGCGCGGACGCGGTCGTGCACCAGGCGGCCAGGGTCGGCCTCGGCGTGAACGTGGCCGACATGCCCGGCTACGCCTCGGTCAACGTGTACGGCACGGCGGTGCTGCTGGCCGCGATGGCCGCCCGCGACGTCAGGCGGCTGGTGCTGGCCTCCTCCATGGTGGTCTACGGCGAGGGCGCCTACGACTGCGCGCGGCACGGCCGGGTGCGGCCCGGCCCGCGCTCCGCCGGCGACCTGGCGCGGGGCTCGTTCGAGCCGTCCTGCCCCCGCTGCGGCGACGACGTGCGCTACGCCGCCATCGACGAGGACGCGCCCGTCGATCCGCGCAACGCCTACGCCACCACGAAGCTCGCCCAGGAACACCTCGCCGCCAACTGGGCACGCGAGACCGGCGGCACCGCGGTCGCCCTCCGCTACCACAACGTGTACGGCCCTGGAATGCCCAGGGACACCCCCTACTCGGGGGTCGCGGCGATCTTCCGGTCGGCGCTGGAGGCGGGCCGTGCGCCCCGGGTGTTCGAGGACGGCGGGCAGACGCGCGACTTCGTACACGTCCGCGACGTCGCCGGCGCCAACGTCGCCGCCCTCGCCGGTGGCCGGGCGGGGTGCCTGGCGGCGTACAACGTCGCCAGCGGCGAGCCGCACACCGTCGGCGAGATGGCCAGGGAACTGGCCGCACAGCGCGGCGGGCCCGAGCCGGTCACCACCGGGGAGTACCGGCTGGGCGACGTGCGCCACATCGTGGCCTCACCTCACCGGGCCGCCGCCGAGCTGGGCTTCCGGGCGCGGATCCGCTTCGGGGAGGGCATGAAGGAGTTCGCCACCGCGCCACTCGCCTGAACCCGCCCACGGGGCCCGTTACGGTGCCGGGCCGGTGCAGGTGGCGAACCAGCGGCCGGCGGCGGTCCACAGCTCGACGGTGGGGAAACCGCAGCGTACGGCGAGCAGGCCGATGTCGTCGGCGCAGACGGTCGCCCAGGGGAACCAGTCGCCGGTGCGGCCGCCGTGGCGCAGGCGTACGCGGTCCACCGTGCTCCCCGAGCCGGGAGACCGGACCTCTGCGAACACGGATCCGCCCGGCCTGACCAGTTGCCGCACGCGGCGCAGCAGCGCCTCGGGGTCGCCGCCGATCCCGATGTTGCCGTCGGTCAGCAGCGCCTCGGCCCACAGCCCCGTGCCGGGGAGCGGTTCGAACACGCACCGGAGCAGGGCCAGGCCGCCCGCGCGCCGGGTCAGCTCGACCGCCAGTGGTGTGATGTCGATGCCCAGGGCGAAGATGCCTCTGCGGGCGAGCGCCGCGGTCAGCCGGCCGGCTCCCGAGCCGACGTCCAGGGTGGGTCCTCCGCACCGGCCCAGCACGTGCTCGTCGCCGTCGATGGGCCGCAGCCAGCGTTCGGCGGCGAGCGGGCGTACGCGTCCGTCGGCGTACTCGACCTCGACGTACCGCCCTCGCAGGTTGTGCTCGTAGAAGGCGCCGATCATGGCGCCACGGCTCCCGGGCCGGTGCACGTTCCCGGTCGCGCGGCCCCGTGACGTGGTGCCGCGACCGCGTCGCGCGCGCGGCCGGGCGGCGTAGCCGGCACTCATCCCCCCGAATCCCTGTCGGATGCTGGTGTCCTTACCGGATATACCGTCTGTTATTCCTCGTCACACTGTGCATTCACGCGCCAGGGAAAGCATTGGCACGCGGGTACGCCCCGTCGCTACCGTGTCGCCGGTGACGTACGAGAACCCCCTGGCCTACGTGCTCGGCCTCGAAGGCATGGCCTTGATGCGCTCCTTCACCGGGGAGCACGACCGCGCGTTCGCCGAGGCGCGCATCGCCGAGATCCGGAGGCTCCTGGACGATCCCGCGCTGGCCGGCGCGGGCGTCGAGGTCGCCCGCGTCGACACCGTGGAGGGCTATCGCGTCTGGTCGCGGACGTACGACGACCCCAACTCGGCGTTCTCCTACGACGAGCCGATCATCGAGAGGATCGTCGCCACGTTGCCGGTGGGCCTCGCCCTGGACGCCGCGTGCGGCACGGGCAGGCTGGCCGCGGCCCTGGCCAGGCGCGGCCACAAGATCGTCGGGGTCGACAGCTCGCCCGACATGCTGGCCCGGGCCCGCGAGCGGGTGCCCGAGGGCGACTTCCGTCCCGGCGCGCTCGACCGGTTGCCGGTCGACGACGCCGCCGTCGACCTGATCGTCTGTTGTCTGGCGCTCACCCATGTGCCTTCGCTGGATCCGGTGCTGGCCGAGTTCGCCAGGGTGCTGCGTCCGGGCGGGCACGTGGTGATCTCCGACATCCACCCCGAGGGAGTGGCTCGCGGCATCATCCCGTCGTTGCGTCTGCCGGACGGCCGGCCCGCCCGCGTGGCCACCTACCACCACAGGATCGGCGACTACGTGCGCGCCGCGCTGCGGGCCGGGCTGGAGGTGCGCCGTTGCGAGGAGCCTCGGGAGCCGGGCGCCGAGGTTCCCGAGCCGCAGGGTCCGCCGCGCGAGCCCGGATCCCTCGGGCCGTGGGATCTGTGGCCGTGGGTGCTGGTCGACCATGCGCCCGAGGCGGCGCGGGCGGCCGTCGCCGGCGTCCCCGCCATTGTCGTCTGGCACCTCCAGCGCCCAACGGCCTGATCCTGGACGGGTTCAGCGATCGAGCTCGCCGGCGAGGGGACGCAGGGCCACGGGAAGGGGGCGTTCGCACGTGCTGGCGAGGGTCACCGCCGTGCCGGAACGTGCCGCGTCCAGCAGCGACTCCATGACGTCGAGCACGTGGAAGGCCAGCGAGCCGCCCGCGCGCGGTTCCGCGCCGGAGTGTGCCGAGGCGAAGTCCGCCAGGCCCACGCCGCGCCCGGCCTCGACGTAGCCGGCCGACACCGGCAGTTCCCGCCAGCCCTCCTCCCCCAGCACCGACGCCAGGACGGCGCCGTCGAAGTGGTTCGGGTCGGGTACGGCGAGCGAGCCCTTCTCGCCGTGCACCTCGATGTTGGGCGACCTGGTCGCGACCCCGTCGAAGCTCATCACGAGCGTGGACAGCGCCCCCGACGCGTGCACGAGCACCCCGGTGACGTGGGTGTCGACGCTGACCGGGACCTCCTCACCCTGGCGGGGGCCGGAGCCGATCGTGCGCTTGGGCCGCGTACGCCCCGAGGCGCCGACGACGCTCGCCACCGGCCCGAGCAGCGTCACCAGGCAGGTGACGTAGTAGGGGCCCATGTCGAGCAGGGGGCCGCCGCCGGGGGCGTAGTAGAAGTCGGGGTTGGGGTGCCAGCGTTCGTGGCCCGGCGTCAGCATCGTCGCGGTGGCCGCGACCGGCCTGCCGATCAGGCCGTGGTCGATCGCCATGCGGGCGGTCTGGGTGCCCGTGCCCAGCACCGTGTCGGGCGCGCATCCCACGCGCACTCCTGCCTCGCCGGCCGCGCGCAGCACGCGGGCGGCGTCGGCCACGTTCGCGGCGAGGGGCTTCTCGCAGTAGACGTCCTTGCCGGCGGCGATGGCCTGTAAGGCGATCTCGGCGTGCGCGGCCGGGACGGTCAGGTTGAGCAGGACGTCGATGCGCGGGTCGGCCATCAGCTCGGCCACGCCGAGCACGTCGGTGCCGGGGTAGGGCCGCACCGCTTCCCGCGCCCTGTCGAGGTCGAGGTCGGCCACGGCGGCCAGGCGCACCTGCGGCAGCCGTTCGATGGTGCGGAAATACTGGGCGGAGATCGCGCCGCAGCCGACGACGCCCACGTTCACCGGCTCGCCCACACCATGCCCCTTTCGGTGACGGTGCGCACGCTGTCGTGCTGGAGCACGTCGACGCTGTGCCCGGGGGTCGCGACGAAGACCCGTCCCTTGCCCCAACGCCGGGTCCAGATGGCCGGCGAGGTCACCTCGCGGTGCCACGGGTCCCACGGGCGCACCCGCTGCGTGGTCGTGGCCAGCACGTCGATGTAGTCGTCCGTCAGCACCCAGTACTGCTCGGTGAGGAGGTCGAAGTCGGAGATGCCCTCGGTGATCGGGTGGCCGGCCGCCTCGGGCGACATGTTCACGGTGTAGGGGACGAAGTAGTGCTCCTGTGTGCCCGCGTCCGGGGCGTCCGGCTGCTTGCCCGGGTGGCAGGCGAACTGGCCGCCGATGAGGTGCAGGTAGTCGGAGGAGTTGCGGAAGGAGTCGGCGATGCCGCCGTGCCAGCCCGCCATCCCGGTGCCCGCGCGGATCGCGGCCTCAAGTCCCTGCAGCTCGGCGCGCTCGATCGTGCCCATGGTGTAGCACTGCACGATGAGGTCGACGCCGGCCATGAAAGCGGCGTCCGCGTACGGAGCGGGGGACTCCGCCCTGACCACGTCGAACCCCTGCTTCTCCAGGAAAGGCACGAAAAGTTCCGTGGCCTCGACGGGGGCGTGTCCCTCCCAGCCTCCCCGTACCACAAGGGCTTTCCTGCTGTTCTCGCCTGTCATGTCATCACCTGTCGCTCTATGGTCAACGACTCTGATGGTCGCATCCCGGCCCGCGTTCGAGGAGGGCGGGCCGGTGAAAGGATCGGGTCCTCACCTGAGTGAAAGGCGCAACAGATGGCTCCGAACATCGCGACCGCACGCCGTGTCGAGCTCCCCGAACTGCTCGGCTTCCTCCGTCCCCGGCATCACGGCCTGCTGTCCACCACCCGCGCCGACGGGCGGCCGCAGCTCTCGCCGGTCTCGTGCGGCGTGGACGAGGGCGGCCGGATCGTGGTGTCCACCTATCCCGACCGGGCCAAGGCGCGCAACGCCCGCCGTGACGAGCGGGCGTCGATCTGCGTGCTGTCCGACGACTGGAACGGCCCGTACGTGCAGGTGGACGGCCGCGTCGAGGTGCTCGACATGCCGCAGGCCCTGGAGGCGCTGGTGGAGTACTACCGGTGCATCGCCGGCGAGCACCCCGACTGGGACGAGTACAGAGCGGCCATGCGACGCCAGGACAAGTCGCTGATCCGCCTGCACATCGAGCGCTGGGGCCCCATCGCGACCGGCGGGTTCCCCGCGCGCCTGGCGTCCGGCGACTGAGGTCATCGGGCGGGCGGCGTCCCCGGGCGGCGTCCGCCCGGGGCAACCCCGGCGGTCCGTCGGGTATGTCCGCGTAGGTCCCTTGACATCCGCAATCGTGCGAGCTAGCGTCCTCGAAACCTGGAATTAACGTTCACGTGAACGTTCATCCTCCCCAGGCAATTGTCGACGAGAAGGACGCCCCCTTGACCGTGGACGCCACCCATCCTGCGGCCGACGATCTCCGGCGCGCGCTGATCGCAACCAACCCCAAACTGTCGAAGTTCAATCCGCTCCCCCGCATACTCGCCTTCGACGAGTTCGATACGGGCACGCACGGCTGGTGCGAACTCATCGGGAACCACGACGGCCACGGGAATCTCGACACGGTCGACGTTCACATGCGCGACTTCCGCCCACCGCAGCTCAGCTCGTGCGATTTCTTCGACATCGGCACGCACGCCGCGATGAGCGGGAACTACGCGCTCAAGGTCGCCACCCGGCCGGTGACCGGCCACACCGCGGTGGCGATCCGCCGGCTCACCATGGCCAGGCGCGGGGTGGTGCAGTTCGAGACGTACTTCACGTACAAGAGCGAGGCGGCGACCGCCGAGTCCTCGCTCGGCAACAGCTTCGGCGACATCGAGTGGGACGGCAACCTGCACCCGTCGGAGGCCCAGTTCGGGGCGTTCACCGTGGCCACGGACCTGTGCGACGGCGAGGGCGTGCGCTACCACTGCGTCGCCCGCTACCAGAACACCGACCTCGACCACAATCTCACCAGGCGCTGGATGTATCCCGTGGTGCCCGAGCCGACGCCCAGGGAGAACCTGCACAACCAGGAGAACCTCTCGCCCACGGAGGACTTCACCGCGCCGAACCCCGAGGACTGGCGCCCGCTCGGCGAGGAGCCGCAGTTCCTCTGCTACAACGAGGTGCCGACCAAGGTCAACTGGCACTATCTGCGCTGGCAGTTCGACACCAGGACGCGCACGAACATCGAGTTGCAGGTCAATGACCGGATCATGGACATGCGCCAGGTGCCGGTGCCCGCCTATCCCGACAAGTACGACGGCCTGGAGAACCTGCTCAATTTCTATGTGAGCGTGCGCACCCATTCTCCGGTACGCAACTTTCTTTTCCTTGATTCCGCACTGATTTCCGTGGATTGGTGAACACCGGCATGAGGCACGCTCTTACCGCCGTTCTTGAGCGCAACACCACCTTCACCGCCGATTTCGTGACCGAGCCGTACGAAGCCGGGTGGGCCGCGGAGGCGCGCTGGTTCGTACGCACGCTGGCGCTGGAGGGCGACGCCCCCTCCCTGCGGCTGACCGCCCAGATCTCCCCCGACGGGCTGCACTGGTGCGACGACGACGGGAGCACCGAGCAGATCGCCACGGAGCCCGGGATGGTGTCCATGCGGGTGCGCGAGTTCGGCCACTGGTTGCGCCTGCGGGCCACGCTGACCGGCGGCGACCCGAAGGCCAAGGTGCTGGTCTACCTGGCGCTCAAGAGCTGAGAGGAGCTCGACATGACGGCAACGGAGGGGGTGGGCAGGCGGCGGTTCCTGGCCCTCCTGGGAGCCGGCGCCGCCGGCGCCTCCCTCCCCGCCCTCGTCACCGGGTGCGCGCCCGGCGGCAAGGGGACGGGACCGGCCGCCGGAGGGAACCGGCCGCTCAGCGCCGCGTTCTACCAGGCGATCAACGACCTCGACCCGCACGGCCCGAGCGCCGTGGACGAGGCGTCGCTGCTCGCCAACCGGCAGATCTACGACACGCTCGCCACCTGGGACGGCGAGAAGGCGGCGCCGAGCCTGGCCACGTCGTGGCGCCAGCCCGACGAGACGACGTGGGAGTTCACACTCCGCGACGACGTCGTCTTCCACGACGGCGGCAAGCTCACCTCGGCCGACGTCAAGGCGTCGCTGGAGCGGCTGGCCGCCTCCGACGGCCCGCAGAAGCCGCTGTGGTCCACGGTGGACACGATCAAGGCCCCCGACACGCACACCCTCACGATCACCACGAAGGAGCCCGTGGGCACCCTGCTGGTGAACCTGACCCTCGCCTTCATCCTGCCCGCCGCCCGGCTCGGCAAGGGCGACCTGTCACGCAAGGCCGTCGGCAGCGGCCCCTTCGCCGTCGAGTCGTTCACGCCGTCGTCGGAGCTGCTGCTCAAGCCCGCTCCCGGCTACTGGGGCGGGGCGCCCAAGCTGGCCGGCCTGCGCCTGCCGTACATCCCGGAGTCCTCCACGCGCATGACGTCGCTGCAGAACGGCGAGGTGGACGTCACCTGGATCATCCCGCCCGACGAGCTCGAACGGCTGCGCGGCGTCGACGGCGTGACGATCGAGAGCAAGCCGGGCGTGAACTACTTCCTCACCTGGTTCAACTGCGGCAAGAAGCCCTTCTCCGACCCGCGCGTGCGCCGCGCGCTGCTGCACGCGCTCGACGTCAGGACGATCGTCTCCAGCCTGTACGGCGACGCCGCCGCCGTCATGGACGCCCCGATCCCGTCCGCCGTCTTCGGCCACGCCCCGCAGAAGCCCTACGAGTACGATCCCGAGCTGGCCAGGCGCGAACTTGCCGAGGCCGGTCACGGTTCGGGGATCCGCACCTCGATGATGTGGTTCAAGGACACCGGCCCCCTGGCCACCGAGCTGGCCCAGTCGATCATCTCGGCCTGGGGCAAGGTCGGCGTGGTCGTCGAGCCGCAGCAGATCGAGAAGGCGGCCTGGCTCAAGCGGCTCACGGCCCTCGACTGGGACATCGAGCTCCAGGTCAACACCGTGACCACCGGCGACGCCGACTACACGCTCGGCCGGCTCTACACCAGCGAGGCCAACCGCATGGGCTACGCCAACAAGGAGCTCGACGGCATCCTCGCCAAGGCCAAGGCGACCTCCGACCAGGACGAGCGCAAGTCGCTGTACGGCCGGGCATGCGAGATCATCTGGCGCGACGCGGTCGGCGTCTTCCCCGCGGCGCTGGCCGCCACCTACGGGCTGCGCTCCACCGTCGCGGGGTTCGTCCCCGCGGCCAACAGCCAGCCCGAGTTCCGCACGGTGTCGGCCACCGGGTGATCCGTGCGAGACCAGATCAGCCCGGGAGCACCATTGCGTGAGACACGCCGTACGACACTGAAGGACATCGCCGAGAGCCTCGGCGTCTCCGTGAACACCGTCTCCAGGGCGCTCGCGGACAAGGACAGCGTCGGCCTCGAGACGCGCAAGCGGGTGAAGGCCGAGGCCGAGCGGCTGGGCTACGTGCCCAACTCCACGGCCAGGTCGCTGGTGCTCGGCTCCGCGAGCACCCTCGGCATGGTGATCACCAACCCGTCCAACCCGTTCTACGCCCAGCTCATCAGCGGGATGGAGCAGCATTGCCGGCGGCACGGCTACTCCTTACTGCTGATGGCGACGGAGGAGAGCCTGGCCAACGAGCGGCGCGCGGCCGAGGAGCTGCTGCGCCGCGGCGTGGACGGGGTGCTCGTGGTGGCGGTGCAGGAAGGCGCCGAGCACTGGCGGCGCTTCCGGGCCGCAGGGGTGCCGCTGATCCTCATCAACCGTGACGTGCCCGAGCTGAACGCCGACCTGGTGGGCGTCGACCACGTCAAGGGCGGCTACGAGGCGGCCAGGCACGCCGTCACCCAGGGCGCCAGGAAGATCTACTTCCTGGAGGAGGACCTCGGCGTGTCGGCGATCGCCGACCGCGTCGAGGGGTACCGGCGGGCCATGGCCGACAGCGGCCTGCCCGTCGAGCCCGACACCATGATCAAGGTGCCGACCCGGCGGCTGGAGCAGAGCGCGATGCCGTGGGACCCGAGCGAGGCGTACCGGCTGGCCCGGGAGGTCGTACGGACCGCGCAGCGGCCGATGGCGTTCGTGGCGGGCAACGACTATTTCGCGCTCGGCGTCTACCGGGTCGCCGACGAGGCGGGGCTGCGGATCCCCGACGACGTCCTGGTCGTCGGCTACGGCGGGCACCCGTTCGCCCCCTACGTGATCCCCTCGCTCACCACCGTGGAACTGCCCGCCGCGGACATCGCCGTGTCGGCCGTGGACCGCATGCTGCGCCGGCTCGGCAGGCAGGACGCCGCGGGCGCTCCGGAACAGGTCCTGTTCCCGCCCCGGCTGGTCGTCCGGGCGTCGAGCGGCGGGGGCGGCACATGACCGCCTACCTCGGGCGACGGCTCGCCCAGGCGCTGCTGCAGATCTGGGGCGCCATCACGATCGTCTTCGTCGCCCTGCGCGTGCTGCCCGGCGATCCGGCCGAGCTGATCCTCGGCAGCCAGGCCACCCCGGAGGCGCTGGACGAGCTGCGCGGCACCCTCGGGCTCGACGAGCCCCTGCTCGTGCAGTACGCCACCCACATGCGGGACGTCGTCGCCCTCGACTTCGGCCACTCCTGGCGGCAGAACGTCAGCGCCCTCGACGCCTGCCTGGAACGTCTCGGCCCGACCCTCTCCCTGTCGGCGTGGGCGATGGTGATCACCATCGTGCTGGGCTTCGTGGCCGGTTCGTTCGCCGCCCGCCGCGCGAACACCTGGGCCGACCACCTGGTCTCGGTGTCCTCGCTGGTCGGCCAGGCGCTCCCGCCGTTCTGGATCGGCATCATGCTCTCGCTCATCTTCGCGCGCTGGCTGCAGATCCTGCCCAGCACGGCCGACGGCACCCTGGGCAGCCTGCTGCTGCCCGCGTTCACGCTGGCGCTGCCGTTCGTGGGGTGGCTGGGCCGGCTCGTACGCACCGGGATCCTCGAGGAGATGAACCAGGACTACGTCCGCACGGCCCACGCCAAGGGCATGAGCCACCGGGTGGTGTTCTACATCCACGTGCTGCGCAACACCCTCGTCCCGGTGGTGACCATGCTGGGCCTGCTCATGGGGTACTTCATCGCGAACGGCGTCATCGTCGAGGTGATCTTCGCCTGGCCGGGGATCGGGTCGCTGCTCATCGACTCGATCACGTTCCGCGACTACGCCGTGGTCGAGGCCGTGCTGACCGTGATCACGGTCTGCTACATCCTGCTCAACCTGCTGGTCGACGTGCTCTACGTGCACCTCGACCCCAGGATCCAGTTGGAGAACGCCTGATGACAGTGAACGTGCGAGGCGCGACGCTCGCCGGCCGGCTGGCCGGGCTGCCCCTGCGCGCGCACCTGGCGCTCGGGACCGTGCTGCTGTTCGTGCTGGCCGGCCTGCTCGGGCCGCTGCTGGCGCCGTACGACGCCGCGCGCACCAGCCCGGTCGACCGGCTGCTGCCTCCGGGGACCCGGTTGTCCGACGGCGCGATGGCCTGGCTCGGCACCGACCAGGTGGGGCAGGACATCCTGGCCGAGGTGCTGGCCGGGATGCGCACCTCGCTGACGGTGGCGCTGGTGACCGTGGTCGTCGGCGGGTCGGCCGGGCTGCTGCTGGGCCTGCTCGCGGGCTATTTCGGCGGCTGGGCCGACGGCATCATCTCCAGGGTCGGCGACATCCAGCTCGCCTTCCCCAGCCTGCTGCTGGCCATCCTGCTGGCCGGTGTCCTGGGCCCGAGCATGGTGAACGTGATCATCGCGCTGGCGGTCACCCGATGGGTGATCTTCGCCAGAGTGGTGCGCGGCTCGGCGCTGGCCGTGCGCGACCGGGAGTTCGTGGACTCGGCGCGGGTGATGGGCGCCTCCCACGCGCGCATCCTCGCCGGCTACATCCTGCCGTCGTGCCTGCCACCGCTGATGGTCGCCGCCACCGTGCAGGTCGGCCTGACCATGGTCGCCGAGGCGTCGCTGAGCTTCCTCGGCCTCGGCGTGCCGGCCTCCCAGGCGTCGTGGGGCTCGACGATCGCCGAGGGCCGCGACTACCTCGCCTCGGCCTGGTGGATCGCCGCCGTGCCCGGCGCCGCCCTGGCCCTCGTCGTGGTCAGCATCGGCGTGCTCGGCGACCTGCTGCGCGACGTCTCCGACCCGATGACGGAGCTGTGACGATGGCCAACGAATCCGCGACCCCGCTGCTGGAGGTCGAGAACCTGGCCGTGGAGTTCGACACGCCTGCCGGGCCGCTGCGGGCCGTGCGCGGGGTGTCCTTCGAGGTCGGCGAGTGCGAGACGCTCGCGATCGTCGGCGAGTCCGGCAGCGGCAAGAGCGTGACCGCGCAGGCGCTGATGGGGCTGGTGCCGCAGGCGGCGCGCATCGCGGGAGGGCGCGTCTCGATCGAGGGCCGCGACGTCGCCGGGCTGTCCGACCGCGAGTGGCAGGCGCTGCGGGGCGAACGCATCTCCATGATCTTCCAGGATCCGCTGAGCGCGCTGAACCCGTCGCTCACGGTGGGCTACCAGATCGGGGAGATGTTCCGCAGGCACCGCGGCGCCGGCCGGGCCGAGGCCCGCCGCCGGGCGGCGGAGCTGATGGCGCTGGTGGGCATCCCCGACGCCGAACGGCGGCTGGACGACCATCCGCACCGCTTCTCCGGCGGCATGCGGCAGCGGGTGATGATCGCGATGGCGCTGGCGCTCGACCCGCGGCTGCTCATCGCCGACGAACCCACCACCGCGCTGGACGTGACCGTGCAGGCCCAGATCCTGCGGCTGCTGCGGCAGCGGCAGCGGGCCGAGCGGCTCGGCATGATCCTCATCAGCCACGACCTCGGCGTGGTCGCGCGGGCGGCCGACCGGGTGGCCGTCATGTACGCGGGCCGCATCGTCGAGACCGGCACCGTGGCCGAGGTGTACGAGCGGCCCGCCCACCCGTACACGCTGGGCCTGATGCGGGCGGTGCCCGACCCGCGCGACATCGGCGCCCCGCTGGAGGCGATCGAGGGCCGGCCGCCCGACCTGGCCGCGCGGCCCGCCGGCTGCGCCTTCCACCCGCGCTGCCCGTTCGCCAGGGACGTCTGTCTCACCGACGACCCCGCCCCGCACGAGTTCCACGCCGCGCGGGCCAGCGCCTGCCACTTCGCCGAGGAGGTGATCGCGCATGGCGGGAACTGAGCCCCTGCTGGAGCTGTCCGACCTGGTGACGAGCTACCGCCTGCGGCCGGGGATCGGCCGGCCGGGAGGCGAGGTGCGGGCCGTGGCCGGCGTGAGCCTGACCGTCCACGCGGGCGAGACCGTCGGCCTGGTCGGCGAGTCCGGGTGCGGCAAGTCCACGATCGCGCGGACCATCGTCGGCCTGGTGCGCCCGTCCGGCGGCAAGGTCCTGTTCGACGGCCGCGACCTCGGCGCTCTGCCCGCCAAGGAGCTGCGCAGGCTGCGCCGGGACATCCAGATCGTCTTCCAGGACCCGTACGCCTCGCTGAACCCCCGCATGACCGTCGCCAACCTCATCAAGGAGGCGTGGCGCATCCACCCGGGGCTGGTGCCGCGCGAGCGGTGGGACGACGAGGTGGACGCGCTGCTGGAGCGGGTCGGCCTGCGCTCCGAGCACGCCGGCCGCTATCCCCACCAGTTCTCGGGCGGGCAGCGCCAGCGCATCAGCATCGCCAGGGCGCTGGCCGTGCGGCCCCGGCTGATCGTCTGCGACGAGGCCGTGTCCGCGCTCGACGTCTCGGTGCGGGCGCAGATCCTCAACCTGCTGCAGGAGTTGCAGCGCGATTTGGGCGTGTCGTACCTGTTCATCTCGCACGACCTGGGCGTCGTCCGGCACCTGTGCGACCGGGTGGCGGTGATGTACCTCGGCAAGATCGTCGAGACCGGTTCCAAGGAGGAGATCTACCGCAGCCCCGCCCACCCGTACACGCAGGCGCTGCTGTCGGCGGCGCCCAGCCTGGACGACTGGCGGACCGACGAGAGCGACGAGATCGTCCTGACCGGAGATGTTCCCTCGCCGTTGAGCCCGCCGACAGGCTGCCGTTTCCGTACGCGCTGCTGGCGGGCCCAGGATCGGTGCCGCGACGAGGAACCGGCGCCGGCCGAACGGGACACGGGTCACCCGGTCGCCTGCCACTTCCCCGGAGCGCTTCCGCCCCCCACCACGACGGCGCCCGACAGCGGCCGCCTCACGAAGGAGTGATCCATGCCAGGCACGTTCCTGCCCGCGCTCGCCACCGGCGCCCTGCTGGCCACCGCCGTGCTCGCGGGCGCGGGCCCCGCCGCCGCCTCCTCCGCGGGCACCTGCGCGGACGCGCCCACCGCGCCGGTGAGGACGGAGGCCGTCTTCAACGACCCGGTGGGCGGCGACGGGGCGGCGCTCGTACGCAGGCTCTGCGGCCTCGTCCGGCAGACGCCCCCGGGCGCCCGCATCCAGGTCGCCCACTTCGTCATGTCGGGCGCCACGGGCACGGAGTTCGCCGGCGAGCTCATCAAGGCGCACCAGCGCGACGTGGACGTGCAGGTCGTCCTCGACGGCGACAAGCGCGGCGCGGCCATCGCGGGCGAACTGGCGGCGGCCCTCGGCACGGACACCTCGGCGCGCTCCTGGCTGCACGTGTGCACCGGGCCGCCTTCCGGCGGCACCGCCGCGTGCATCGGCGACAAAGGCCAGCACAACAAGTTCTACCTGTTCTCGCGCACCGGCCGCGCCTCCGACGTGGTGGCGCAGTCGTCGGCCAACCTGACCGACCTCAACTCCACGACGTACTGGAACAACGTGGTCGTCCTGCCCGGCAACCGGCGCCTGTACGCCGCCTACGCCGGCTACTTCGCCGACCTGGCCGCCGAGCGCAAGAACCTCGACTACTACCGCGTCGTCCAGACGGGCGGGCCCGGCGGCTCGGTGCGGGCCCACTTCTTCCCCAAGGCGGACGGCGATCCCATCGTCGACCACCTCGGCAAGGTGTCATGCCGGGGCGGGACGACGATCAGGGTCGGCATGTCGGAGTGGGACGCCTACCGTGTCGCCGTCCCGCAGCGGCTGCGTGACCTGGCGGCGCGGGGCTGCACCGTACGGATCGTCTACGGGATCATGGACGACGAGGTCAAGGAGCTGCTGCTGGCCGAGCCGCGGGTCGAGCTGCGAGCCCTCGGCGACGGGGACGCGCTGCCCGGCCGCGTTCACTCGAAATACCTGCTCATCGAGGGCTCCTACGACGGGGACCGCCACGCCCGCCGGGTGTTCACGGGCAGCCACAACTACAACGAGACGTCGCTGCGCCGCAACGACGAGGTGCTGCTGCGGCTGAACAACCGGGCCGTCTACGAGCAGTACGCGGCCAACTTCGAGCGCATGCGCGAGGTGGCATCGCCCGCGACGCAGCCGTAGCGTTCATGGCGCTGCCGGCGTAGGACGACGCCCAGGCGGCCCCGCTATGGCCGGGCGGTGCCGCACGCTCGGCTCCGCCCGCGCCGAAGCCGCCGCGCGCGGGGTACGGGTCGAGGCGGCTTCGGCAGTCGCCCGCACAGCGGGCGATCCGCGGCTGGTCGAACGGCTGGCGGCCAACCTGGCGCACAACGCCGTGCGCCGCAACGTCGCCGGCGGCCGGGCACACGTCCGGACCGGGATCGAGGCGGGACGGCCGACGCTGCGCGTGCGCAACAGCGGGCCGGTCATCCCCCGCCGACCAGGTCGACGCCCTGTTCCAGCCCTTCAGGAGGCTCGCGGGCGACCGGACCGGGGACGGGCACGGCCTGGGACTCTGGCTGTCCATCGTGGCCGCCGACGCCGCCGCCCACCACGCCGAGCTCACCGCCCGCGCGCTTCCCGGCGGCGGTCTCGAGGTGCGGGCCGGCTTCCCGGGCGACCATGGACGAGGGATCAGGCAGGCGCCTCCCCAAGAGACGGCTCTCAGCCGCTGCGGCCCTCCAGGCCCGCGATCGCGATCGTGCCGGACGTGCCGCGCAGGCCGAATCCGTGGCGGAAGCCCTCGCGGGCCTGCGCGGTGGCCAGCGTGTCGCCGATCGAGACCGTGCGCAGCCGCCGCCACCCGCCCCCCGTCCCGGCCGTCCGGGCGAAGGAGGTGATGGTGTCGCCCGCCAACACCAGCGCGAACCGGTCGCCGGGCTCCAGGGTCAGCGCGGCGTCACCCGGCGTGTCGAGGAACCGGCCGCCGACCCGCACGTTGATGCCCGACCGCTCGCGGGTGTGGTTGTACCAGGCGGTCACGTAGTTGTCCTGGTCCTTGACCCAGCCGACGAACACGCTGTCCTCGGCGCTGCCGGTGCCGGCGAAGCTCCCGGCCGTCACCATGCTGAGCGCGTCGGCCGACGACGGCCCCGCCGGACCCGCGACCACGCCGAAGAACGGCCGCGCGCCGCTGCCCGCGAACCTGCCGCCGCCGACCGTGATCTCCGGCTCGGCCTCGCCGCCCTCCGGCCGGTGCACGGTGTAGCCCGCGGAGGTGTCGGTGGCGAACGTGTCCTCCACCTCCACCCGCGCGTACGCGGCCGGGTCGAGCTCCCGCTCCACGTGCGCGTACGCGCTCACCGCCCGCGCCCGCCCGTCGTAGGCGGCGAAGGCGCGCACCGGGTGCACGTCGGGGCGCGGCCCGTCGCCGTCCGGCGGCGACACGCGCCAGCGCACCGTGAACTCGCCGCCCGGCCGCACCACGGGCGTCCCGGTCCTGCCGCGCGGCTCGGCGGACCAGCCGGGCGGCACGGCCAGCTCGACCTTCACCCTCGTGGCCGGGCTGCGGCCGTGGTTGGCGAACGTCGTGGTGACGGCGGCGGGTGCGCCCTGCTCGGTGACGGACACGTCGAGGCCGGTGTCGCCGGCGGCGGGCGACCACGCCTGCAGCTCGGTGACGCCGACGTACGCGCCCGGCCGCGGCACGAACACCAGCCGGATCGCGGTCGTCGTCAGCTCGGGGAACGTGACCCGGTTCAGCGCCGCGCCGGCGGGCCGCTCCGGCGTGCGCGTCTGGCCGGGCACCTCGCGCCACACCTCACCGTCCAGGAACTCCAGCCGGTACGACGCCGGCGCCCGCACCGCGCCGCCGTCGTCGTAGGTGTGGAACCGCACGTCGCTCACCCGGGTCGGCACGCCGAAGTCGACGCCGAGATGGTCCTCGGCGTTCGGCGAGCGGTAGTTCGTCCACCGGCTGTGCGGGATGTCGTCGTAGAAGATCTGCCCGTCCACGGCGTCCCACACGCTGTCGATGCCGCCCGTGTACGAGGCGAACGGCTTGGGGTGGCCGGTGCCGTGCGGGTTCGCGGCGTCGTTGCTCGGGCGCGCGGCGCGGTCCGGAGCGCGGCCCGGCACGCGGGCGGCCAGCTCGCCGAGCCCGGGCCGCGCGGCCGCGATCCTGCCGTCCACGTAGAGGCGCAGGCCCTTCCCCAGGCCGTACCTGGTGCCGTCGCGGTCCCACAGGACCGTCACGTTGTGCCCGTGGTAGGGCACGTTCTCCAGCGCGAAGTGGCTCCACGCGGCGGGGACCAGCGGGTTGACCACGACCTTGCCACCGGGCTGGGGACGCAGCCCGATCAGGCCGCTGATCACCAGGTCGTTGAAGGTGGAGTGGTTGTAGTGCTCGCTGTGGCCCTTGCCGTCGTAGATCCAGCGCGGCTCGTCGGGGTGGTGAGCCTCGGCGACGTACGGGCGGCCGTCCTTGTACTGGGTGAGCGCGTAGCCGCGCAGCAGCCGATAGTAGTCGGCGGCGCTCACCACGTCCTGGTCGCGTTCGTTGAGCAGGTTGGCCAGCGCGGTCAGCGTGGTCGAGGTCGAGTACGGCCAGCTCGGCCCGTTCCACCGGCAGCAGCCGCTCAGCGCGTCCTTCATGAACAGCGGGCTGCGCCGCTCGGCGGTGGCCGGCCCGTACGGCGCGGCGAACCCCTGCGGGTCGAGCAGTTGCTCCCACGCCCGCTCGGTGCCGGGCCGGGCCATGCCGAACGCCCACGGCACGAACCCGATCTGCTCCCTGGTGGAGACGAGCTTCTGCTCCGGGTCCAGGTCGCCGCGGGCCCTGTGGTAGAAGAAGCCCCTCTCGCCGTCCCACAGGTGGCGGTGCAGGGCGTCGCGCAGCGCGTCGGCCCGCCGCCCGAACGTCCTGGCCAGCGCCCTGTCGCCGCGCATCTCGGCGATCGCCGCGATGGCCCTGGCGTCGCCGTACTGGTAGGCGTTGAGCGTCGGCCGGTAGCCCGCGCCGCCGTGGTAGGGGTCGTCGGGGTCGGTCTCGTAGGCGGAGGCGGTGTACTCCATCGCGTCCCACACCGGAACCGACCAGTAGAGCCCGAGCCGCTCGTCGTACTGGCCGCCCCACTTGTCGTACTGGCGGACCAGGTCGGGCAGCAGGTTCTCGACGAAGGCCGCGTCGCCGGTGACGAGGTAGCGCTGGTAGACGGCGTCGGCCGCCCACCACGCGTACTGGTGGGCCCAGTCGTCGGTGTCCTCGTTGACGAAGTCCTCCTTCGGCTTGGGCCCGGCGCCGGGGCCCTGCAGCCAGTACGTGAGGTAGTCGTCGACGGGGCGGCGGTCGCGCAGCCAGCGGCCCTCGTACACGTGGTGACCCGCGGCGGCGACGATGCCGCCGAGCGGCGCGGCGTATCCGGGGGCGTTGTGGAACTCGGTGATGATGTGGCCGGTCGCGGCGTCGGTGTAGCGGATGTGCCGCTTGAAGGTACTCCAGCGGTAGTAGTAGACGTCCTGGATCTGCTGGTCGGGCACGTCGAGGAAGGGGATGTTGGCTTCGTACCACGCCGGTTCGGCGAGGCCTGCCAGCAGCGCTCGGTGGTCGAGGAACTC
>NZ_SMJZ01000389.1 GCF_004348345.1 Nonomuraea longispora | reverse complement strand
GGGCCCGCCCGTGGCCCCGCTTCTGGTCCCGGTCGTGGTGCCGGTCGGGCGCGCGGGCCACGGCGGCCGGCCCGCAGGCACCAGGTCCGCCGCGCCCACCGGCGCGTCCGGCTCGGCCACCAGCGAGCCGAGCAGCGTCGTGAACGCCTCCGCCCAGGCCCTGACGACCTCGGGCTCGTACAGGTCGGTACGGATCTCCAGGCTCGCCTCGAACCCGTCGTCGGCGTCGCGCACGATCCCGATGAGGTCGTGCTCACCGCCGGTGTGCACCCGTTCGGGGTCGGCGATCTCCCGGAGCCTGGCCACGCTCTCCTGGCGCGGCAGGTGCATGAACACCCACTGGAACAGCGGCGAGCGCCCGGCCACCCGTTCCGGGTCGACCGCCTGCACGATCCTGCCGACGGGCACGTCGGCGTGCGCGAGCACCTCGGGGAAGCCGGCGGTGAACTCCGACAGCAGCCGCGCGAACGTGGTGTCCTCGCCGAAGCGCCAGCGGATCGGCACGGAGTTCATGACGTAGCCGATGACGCGGTCCAGGCCCTTGGCGGACCTGTTGGCCACGGGGGTGCCCGTGATCAGGTCGCGCTCGCCGGTCAGCCGGTGCGCGAACACGGCGAACGCCGTCATCAGCACCCCGTACACGGTGGCTCCGCGCTCCCTCGCCAGCGCCCGTACGGCGGTCTCGGTGTCCCGGCCGATGCGGAAGACGATCTGCTCGACGCCGAACTCACCGCCGAACTCACCGCTGAACTCACAGCCGGGGACGGCCGAGCCGACGGTGAGCGGCCGCGGCGGGTCCGCCAGGTAGCGTCGCCACCAGGCGAGCTGGGCGTCGAACACCCCCGCCGCCTCCAGCTCACGCTGCCGGCCGGCGAAGTCGGCGTACTGGATGGCGGGGCGGCTCAGGCGCGGTCCGGGCCGGTCCCGGGCGCGGTCGCGCACCGCGCGGTAGGCCTCGGTCAGCTCGCCGTGCAGCACGTCGAACGACCACCAGTCGGTCGCGATGTGGTGCAGCGCCAGCACCAGCGTGGAGCGCGTGCCGTCCACGGTGATGAACTGGCCCCTGATCAGCCGCCCGCCGTCGAGATCGAACGTGCGGCGGCTGAACGTGTGCAGCGCCTCCCGCAGGCCGACGCGCGTGCCGCGCAGGTCCAGCCGCTCCAGCCTGAACGGCTCCGCCGGCGGGAACTCCACCCGCAGGTCGCCCACCTCACCCCTGATCCGCATGCGCAGGACGTCGTGGTGGTCCTGCACGATGGTCAGCGCCGCCTCCAGGTCGGCGGGGTCGACGGGCGTGTCGAAGTGGTACGAGCAGCACAGGTTGAGCGCCGCCGTGTCCGGATAGAGCGACTCGAACACCCACAGATCCTCCTGCGCCGGGCTGAGCCGCACCGGCACGGAGGGGTCGCGCGGGGGCACGACGTCGGGGATTGCCTCCAGCCTGCCCGCCGCGACGAGCCGCCGCAGCAGCTCCACCCGGCGCTCCCCGTCGAGCGCGGCGAACCGCTCCGCGCTGCTGCCCCGTGACGCGGATCTCGTGTGTCCCCCTGCCGATATCACATGTCCTCCCGCAGCTCGGCGAGCCGTTCGAGCCCGGCCAGCACCTCGTCCACGCCGAGCCCGAAGTCGACGAAGCAGGCCACCTCGTCGCAGCCCATGTCGGCCAGATCCGACAGGTTCTTGCGGCACGTCTCCGCCGAGCCGAGCAGGCTGCCCCAGGTCAGATAGCGCTGGAAGGCGAACTCGGCGAGCGTGCCGAGCTGCTCGTCACTCAGCGCGGCCGCGCGGCCGGCGCCGCCCTTGTTCGCCGCGGTCTGCGCCACGTACGACCTGAGATAGTCCTTCAGAGGCCCGCCCGCCCGCTCCGTGGCGTGCTCGTCCGTCTCGCCCACGTAGGTGTGCGCCATGAGCGTGACGGTGCCCCTGGGCGGCGAGCCGGGCTGCTCGGGGGCACCGTCGTAGGCGTCGCGGTAGGCGCCGATCTTCCCGGCCAGCTCCTCACGGGTCTGGCCGATGGTGGCGGCGAGGATGTTCGTCCGCATCCGCCCGGCCGCCACCCACGTCGCGGGGCTGCCCGAGGTCGTGGTCCACAGCGGCAGGTGATCGGAGTACGGGCGCGGCTGCGAGGTGACCGTCACCGGCTCGCCCGCGCCGTCGGTGAACTCCACGGCCTCGCCCGCCCACAAGCGCCGCAGCAGGGCGAGGTCGCGGAAGGCCCGTTCCCTGCGGTCCTCGTACGCGCCGGGGGCGAGCACGAAGTCCTTCGAGTGCCAGCCGGTCGCCACCGAGACGCCGGCCCGGCCGCGCGACAGGTTGTCCACGACGGCCCAGTCCTCGGCGACGCGCAGCGGGTGGTGCAGCGGGAGGACGAGGCTGCCCGCGCGCACGTGGATGCGCTCCGTGGCCACGGCCAGGGCGGCGCTGAGCAGGGCCGGGCTGGGGAAGACCTGCCCGACCTGCTGGAAGTGCCGCTCGGGGGTCCAGACGGCGGTGAAGCCGAGCCGGTCGGCGGCTTTCGTGATGGTCAGGATGTCGTCATATTTCGCGGCATGGCCGACGGTGCTCGCGTCGTCCGCGCCGAAGAACATCACGCTGAGGTCCATGATGGCGCTCCTCCTCAGGGGCGGGTGCGCGGGATCCTGGGCAGGCGGGGGATGCCCGGCCCGGGCGAGGCCCCCGCCACGGCCCCCGCCACGGCCCCCGTC
>NZ_SMJZ01000388.1 GCF_004348345.1 Nonomuraea longispora | reverse complement strand
GTGTATAAGAGACAGCCACCTTCTCCGCGTGCCGGAGCGCCCCCACCGACGGGATCGTCACCACGCCCGCGTCCTTCAGCCGGGCGATCAGCTCCCGCTTGGGGGCCATGGCGAACGACGCCACCCGTACGCCCTCGCGGACCATCACCTCGACCCGTTCGGCGGCGTCGCCGGCGTCGGCGCGGATGTTGACGCCGAACGGCGCGTCCGTGCGCTCCTTCACCCGCCTGATCGCGGTGGTCATCTCGGGTACGGACATGGTTGCCGCCCCGATCACGCCCAGGCCGCCCGCCCGCGAGGTGGCCGCCGCCAGCCGGGCGCCGGCGACGTACCCCATGCCGGTCTGCACGATCGGATGCCGGCAGCCGGTCAGTGAGGTCAGTGCGGTCCTCACGCGGGGACCTCCCGGTCGCGCGAGCGCCAAGGATCGAGCCGGTCCAGGACGAGCAACTCCTCCTCGGACGGCTCCCGCGTCCGGGGGACGTCGCCGGGGATGGTGAGATCGAACCCGGTCGCCGCGACCACCTCGTCCACCCTCACCCCCGGATGGACCGACACCAGCCGCATCGACCCGTCAGGCGTGCGGAAGTCCAGCACGGCCAGGTTCGTCACCACCCGCCGCAGTTCGTACGCCCCCCGGTCGGTGCCGAGCCCGCTGACCATGTCCACCTCGGGCACGAAGACGCGGGGGGAGTGCCGGGGGATCCAGTAGCTCGTCGGGTCGCACCGCGTGTTGCCCGGCGCGCCCCGCACACCCAGGAGTTGAGCCTTGGGCCGGGCCCAGTCGCCGATGCAGGAGATGTTCGAGTTGCCGTACCGATCGATCTGGCTCGCGCCCAGCATGACGTGGCGGCGCCCGTTCAGCACCAGCCACAGGTGGTCGCGGAACGGCAGCCACCCCTCCACCAGCTCGGGCGCCTCGCCCAGCGCGGGCACGTCGCCGGTGAGCAGGCAGGTGCCGTCGTGCGTGAGCAGCTCCGGCTCGAACGTCAGCCGCGCCAGCCGCGCCGCCAGCACCGTCACCGCCCCGCCGATGCCGGCCGCCAGGATCTCGCCGTCGCCCCTGAACGCCTCCGCGCACGCCACCACGCACACGTCGGCCCTACTGCTCATCCCAGTCCTCCCATGGCGTTTCCGCGTAGCGTCGCTGGAGCGCCTCGTCACGCCCGTAGTCGGGCTCGCACGAGGTGAACCCGGCCCCGCCGGGCGCCTCCACGACGCCCGTCACCATCGACCGGCTGATCAGCAACGACTGCAGAGGACCCTCCTTGAGCAGGTTCTCCACGACCCGCTCGCACGACACGTAACACCGCGCGGCCGCCTTGGCGTAGAGGTCGTCGAGGTACGGATCGGGGCCCAGGTATTGTGCGTCGCCCCGCGCGTCGGCCCGGTTCACGTGCACCAGCGCCACGTCCATCGTCAGGGCGGGGACCGCGACCAGTTCCTCCCCGTCCGCGTACGGCGACCGGACCGTGCGCAGCTCCGGGTTGACCCGCATCACGTCCGAACCCAGCCCCGCCCGCGTCGGCAGGAACGGCAGCCGGTGCGCCGCGGCCAGCAGCCCGAACATGAACATGCCCTCGTCGTACTCGGTGAACACGATCGTCCCCGCCTGCCTGGCCCGCCGGAAGTGGGGCTCCAGCGGGATGGAGTCGAGCGTGACGAACGGGGCCACGACCCTGCGTACCTTCCCCGCCGCGCAGAGCATGCCGACGTCGGGGCCGCCGTACGAGACGAGCGTGAGGTCGCGGACGGGGGAGCGGAGGATCGCGTGTACGAGGGTCATCGGTTTGCGGCGCGAACCCCAGCCGCCGATCCCGACCGTCATGCCGCTCTCCACCGACGCGGCGACCTCCTCGGCCGTCATCAGCTTCGTCATGCGAACCGCTCCCTGTGCCGGTCACCCGTGCCCATGAGGGTCAGCTCGAAGGTGAAGCCCTGCTCGAAGCGGTAGCTGCGGTCGACGTCCACCGGGTCGATGCCGTTGAGTGACTCCTTGGCGCAGCGGATGACGTACGGGTCCTTCGCGGCGATCTGTTCCGCCACCTCGGTCGCGGCGTCCCGCAGCCGGTCGCGCGGCACCACCTCCAGCACCGACCCGAACGTGTGAAGCTCGGCCGCCGTCGCGTTCCTGCACGTGTAGACCATGGCCCGCATCAGGTGCGGCGGCACGAGCCTGGCCAGGTGCGTGGCGGCGCCCAGCGCGCCCCTGTCGACCTCGGGCAGCCCGAAGTAGGCGTCGTCGCTCGCCACCACCACGTCGGCGTTGCCGGCCAGTCCGACCCCGCCGCCGAGGCAGTGCCCGTGCACGGCTGCGACGACCGGCACCGCGCACGCGTACACCGCCGCGAACGCCGCATGACACGCCCGGTTGACCGCGACCAGACGCTCGTGCCCGCCGGCGTCCCGCAGTTCCTTGATGTCGACTCCGGCGTTGAACCCGCGCCCCTCGGCCCGCAGCACGACCACGCGGGTGCCGGGTTCGCGGCCGGCGGTCCGCACGGCCTCGGCCAGCTCCTCCCAGGCCCGTACGGTCAGCGCGTTCACCGGTGGCACGTCCACGACGACCTCAGCGATCGGCCCGGCCCGCAGCGTGATCCCCAACCCGACTCCCTGGTTGCACCTAACGCTTGCTTGGTACGGTAGCACCCGTGACCGTGACTTACGACTACACGGGCAAGGCCGTCCTGGTGACGGGCGGCACCAAGGGCATCGGCGCCGCCATCGCCAGGGCCTTCCACGAGGCGGGCGCCACCGTCACCATCTGCGCCCGCACCCCACCC
>NZ_SMJZ01000387.1 GCF_004348345.1 Nonomuraea longispora | reverse complement strand
GAGATCCCCCGCGCCCATCGTGAAGGACGTACCTCCCTGTTCGACGAGCCCCTCCCCCGCCTCCGTCCACACCAGCAGCCAACTGGGCGATCCGATGGGACGCCGGGTCGCGTAGCCGGGCAGCTTGTCGTAGTGGCCCAGGATCAACAGCTCGGCAGCAGGAACAGACAGGTCCGCAGCATTCACAGGCATACCGTCCCACGAACGTGCCGCCTAGCGTGAGTTGCATGAGGCTCAGCGACTTTCACGACCAGGGGTTCATGCTGGCTCCCGCCCTCCTCTCGGGAGAGGAGGCGGCCGAGCTGCGCGACGAGTTCATGGCGCTGCACGCCGGAGGGCCGATCCCCGGCCATTTCGCCCCGCAGCCGCAGGAACCCGGCCGTCCGTACGACATCCTGCGCGACTATCCGCGCATCATGCATCCGCACCAGGTGAACGACGTGGCCCTGCGCTTCCTGCTCGACGCGCGCATCGCCGCGATACTCCACGACCTCCTGGGCGAGGAGCCGATAGCAGCCCAGAGCATGTTCTACTTCAAGCCGCCCGGTGCCAGGGGCCAGGCCCTGCACCAGGACAACTTCTACCTCCGCGTCGAGCCGGGCACCTGTGTGGCCGCCTGGGTGGCGCTCGACCGGGTGGACCGGGCGAACGGCGGCCTGGAGGTCGTGCCGGGGACGCACCTGATGGACCTGTTCTGCCCGGAGGAGGCCGACCAGGGCACCTCGTTCACCAGAGAGTATGTGCCGCCGCCGCCCGGCCTCGAACGGGTGCCGGTCGACATGGCCCCTGGCGACGTGCTGTTCTTCAACGGCAGCCTGGTGCACGGCTCGGAGCCCAACAGCACGAGCGACCGGTTCAGGCGCAGTTTCATCTGCCACTACGTCGGCCGCTCGGCCGAGCGCATCGCCGAGTATTACCCGACGCTCACGATGTCGGGTGAGCGTGTACGGCTGGAGCCCGCCGTGGGCGGCGGACCGTGCGGCACCGAGATCACCGGTCCGCACTGAACGCCGGCCCGGGATCGGCTCATCCGCCCGAGACGTCCGACTCCGCCTCTTCCGGCACCACGCAGTCCCACGGATCGTCCAGCCACCCCTCGGGCAGCAGCACCCTGGACCGCTCACCCGACTTGCCGCGCGGCGTGTCGGTGTTGGGCGGCCACGGCTGGTCCTGCTCCAGCCTGGCCAGCCCCGCGCGCAGCTGGTCGAGCGACTCCGCCGTGGCCAGCTCGCGCCGCAGCTCGCTCCCGACCGCGAAGCCCTTCAGATACCACCCGACGTGCTTGCGGAAGTCGGCCACCGCGTAGCGCTCGATGTCGAAGACGCGCGTCAGCCCCTCGGCGTGCCGGGCCATCGTCTCGGCCACCTCGCCGAGCGCCGGCCTGACCCGCTCGGGGCTGCCGTTGAACGCGTTTTCCAGGTCCTTGAACAACCACGGCCGGCCGAGGCACCCGCGCCCGACGACCACGCCGTCGCAGCCGGTGCGCGCCACCATCCGCAGCGCGTCGCCGGCCGACCAGATGTCGCCGTTGCCCAGCACGGGGATCTCGGGCACGGCCTCCTTGAGGCGCGCGATGGCCTCCCAGTCGGCCACGCCTCCGTAGTGCTGGCGGGCCGTGCGGGCGTGCAGGGCGATCGCCGCGAGCCCCTCCTCGGCCGCGATGCGCCCCGCGTCGAGGTAGGTCAGGTGGTCGTCGTCGATGCCCTTGCGCATCTTCATCGTCACGGGCAGCGCGCCGGCGTTCGCGACCGCCTCACGCAGGATCCGCCGCAGCAGATGCCGTTTGTACGGCAGCGCGGACCCGCCCCCGCGCCTCGTCACCTTGGGCACCGGGCAGCCGAAGTTGAGGTCGACGTGGTCGGCGAGGCCCTCCTCGGCGACCATCCGGACCGCCCGGCCGACGGTGGCGGGGTCGACCCCGTAAAGCTGAATGCTCCTGGGCCGCTCGGACCCGGCGAAGCGGATCATCCTGAGCGTCTTGGGGTTGCGCTCGACCAGCGCCCGCGTCGTGATCATCTCGGACACGAACAGCCCCGCGCCCTGCTGCCGGCACAACACCCGGAACGGCGCGTTGGTGATGCCCGCCATGGGCGCGAGCACCACCGGCGGCCACACCTCGATCGGCCCAATCTTCACCCGCTCAGTTGTAGCGCAGGTCAGGCCGCGAGCGGTATTCGCCCGGGGGTGCGACTGCTGCGCGGGCCCCGCACCGTCCTGGACGAACGTCCGCGACCCCATTTCGTCCTGCGAGGCGTCAGCACGTCCTCAGCGTGTCCGGCTCGGCCGGCCGGCCGAGCCGGACACGTTCGGGCGTCGGACACTCAGCGAAGCGTCGTCGAAAGGGCGGATCGCCGCACCCCTCACCGATAAACTGGGAACCGGCATCTTCATGCGAGGGGACACGGATGCTTCTTCGAGTGCGCCTGGTGCTGCCCGACCGGCCGGGTTCCCTGGCCCAGGTGACCAGGGTCCTGGGTGCGGCGGGGGCCGACATCACGCAGGTGACCGTGCTCGACCGGGGCGACGGGCGGGCCGTCGACGACATCACGATCTTCAACCCGGCGGGCACGCCCCGGCAGACGCTGGTCAAGAGCCTGGAAGGCGTCGAGGGTGTGACGGTCGAGGGGATCTGGACCACCCGGGAGGCTCCCGGCACCTACCCCGAGCTGGAGATACTCAAATACATCACCACGGCGGGCGACCGGGCGCTGACCACGCTCGTCGACTCGCTCCCCGTGCTGTTCAGCGCCGACTGGGCGGCCACGACGACGGCCGAGCATCGGGTGGTCTACGCGAGCT
>NZ_SMJZ01000386.1 GCF_004348345.1 Nonomuraea longispora | reverse complement strand
CGGCCGCGGCCGAGCCGTACACCGGGAGCTTGGGCACCATCCATGACGTCGGCTGCGTTCCCGCGGGCATGGTGGCGGCGGTGCCGCCGGTGAGGGGCTGCAGGGCCGCCCTGAGCGTCACCGCGTCCTGGCGCCGCGAGGGCTCCTTGTCGAGCAGCCGCATGAGCACGGGCGCCAGCGCGCCGGCCCGCTGCGGCGGCCTGGGCTGCTCGGTCATCACCGCGCCGTGGGTGGCCATGGCGGTCGGACGCGCGAACGGAGGCACACCCTCGACGGCCGTGTAGATCGTCGCCCCGAGCGACCAGAGGTCGGCGGCGGGTCCCGCGACGTGGCCGGGCTCCTCGGTGAGCGCCTCCGGCGCGGTGAACCCCGGTGTGCCCATCGGAGCGCCGCCCGGCTGCCCGCCCGTTCCGGCCGCGATGCCGAAGTCGGACAGCAGGATGCGGCCGTCGTCCGCGAGCAGCACGTTGCCCGGCTTGACGTCGCGGTGCAGCAGCCCGCGCGTGTGGGCGGCGGCCAGCGCGGACAACACGAACAGCCCGATCGAGGCGGCCCACTCCGGCGCCACCGGCCCGCCCGTTTTCACGACCTCGTCGAGGGAGCGGCCCCTGACCAGCTCCATGACGATCCACGGCTCGGAGCCGTCCACGACCACGTCGTGGACGGTGACCACGGCGGGATGCCTGACCTGGACCGCGACGCGCGCCTCGTGCAGGGTGCGCTCGCGCAGCCGCGCGTGCTGGTCGGGCGGGAGGTTCGCGGGCAGGTGCACCTGCTTGATCGCCACCTCGCGGCCGATCACCGTGTCGTGGGCGCGCCACACCACACCCATCCCGCCTCTGCCGATCTGCGCGAGCAGCCGGTAGCGCCCGCCCACCAGTCGTGGCTGGTTCATCGTCTCACCCCTGGCGTTCCAGCGCCGCCGCGACCCATCGGGCAGCGTCTCGCGCGCCCTTGCGCATGGACTCGTTGTCACCGATCTTCTTCGCGTCGAAGTACTGGATCTGCATCACGACGTTGCTCGTACGGAAGATCACGTCGTGCCGCGCCACCTGCCCCCGGGGATCGACCAGCTCGTAGCTGAACGCCTCGTCCCCGATGCCGTTGACCTCCTGGTACGCCTTCGACGTCTGCGTGAGCGCCTCCTCGATGCCGACATCCGGCCAGTTCCAGGTGATCACCGCGCCGGAGTCCGCGCCGTTGAGCCGGTTGACGAACGTCTCCGTCGCCTCGTCCACGCTGAGCCCCCAGGCGCTGTCCAGCGAGGACAGCGGAACCGGGGACACGCCGACGCCGTTGCCGTCCGCCGTCCACTCGCACCCTTCCTCGTCGGCCGAGCCCTTGGGGGACGCCTTCGGGACCAGCGAACGCACCTGGGTGGGCGTCATGAGCGTGCACACGTCCACCGGTCCGCTGAACCTCGCGGCCGTCGCGGTGGCCGAGGGCGTCGCCGACGGCGTGCGTACGGGGGCGGAGGTGGCCGGGCGGGTGTCCGCGCTCGCCGCGGGCCGCGGCGTGGTCGGCGCCGATCGCGGCAGGAGCGCGGCGGTGGTGGCCACGGCCGCCACCGCCGCGAGCAGGCCGGCGCCGATGAGAACCGGCCCGCGCCTGTTCGCCCTGCGCGGCGCGGGCATGAGCGCGGTGGTGGCCGGCCCACCCTCCGCGACCTGCCGCAGCAGGTGGCCGGTCAGGCGCGCGTCGGGACGCTGATGCGGCTCGCGCGCCAGCAACTGCATGAGCACCGGCCCGAGCCGTCCGGCCCGCTCGGGCGGTCGGGGCGGCCGGGTCAGCGCGTCGCGCAGCACCGTCATGGGCGAGGTGCCGCTGTAGGGAGCCTGGCCCTCGACCGCGGCGTACAGCGTGGCGCCCAGGGACCACAGGTCGGAGGCCGGGCCGCCGCGCTCGCCACGCAGCCGCTCCGGAGCGATGTAGCCGGGAGAGCCGATGAGCAGGCCCGACTCGGTGA
This sequence comes from Nonomuraea longispora, assembly GCF_004348345.1. Taxonomy (GTDB): domain Bacteria; phylum Actinomycetota; class Actinomycetes; order Streptosporangiales; family Streptosporangiaceae; genus Nonomuraea; species Nonomuraea longispora. The sequence goes on along the minus strand of NZ_SMJZ01000386.1, from coordinate 851 downwards.
TCGTGGCCTGGTCCTCCAGCCGGGCGATGCCGAAGTCGGTGAGCACCACCCGCCCGTCGTCGGTCAGGAACACGTTGGCCGGTTTCACGTCGCGGTGCTGGATGCCGTGGGCGTGCGCGGCCACCAGCGCGTCCAGCACCCGCAGCCCGACCGCCGCCGCGCGTTCCGGCGCCCACTGGCCCTCGGCGGCCACGGCGTCCTTCAGGTCGCGGCCCTTGAGCATCTCCATGACGATCGTGGGCAGGCCGTCGTGGGTCAGCACGTCGTGAACCGTGATGATGTTCGGGTGCCTGAGCTGGGCGGCCGCCATCGCCTCGCGGGTCGCGCGCTGCAGCGCCTCCTCGCGCTCGGCCGGGGTGAGCGACTCGGGCAGCAGCAGGGCCTTGACCGCGACGTGACGGTCGAGCAACTCGTCATGGGCGAGCCACACCGTGCCCATGCCTCCCTGACCGAGAGTTTGCAACACTCGATAGCGGCCCGCGATTTTTCCTTCCCCATTTCCCGGCACGCGGCCAACAGTATTGAGGACAGCTTTCATTTCGCTATATTTCACGCCGCAATCAACCAGTGAGCCCGAGCATCGGAGCGACGATGACGACAGCACCACCCGTGCCACCTGCGTCTTACTGGCCGGACCAGGGCGGTGAGCAGCCGTCGACCTCGAAGCCACCAGGGTGGGCGAAGGGCATCATGGCCGCCGCCGCGACGGTCGCGGTGCTCGGCGGCGCGCTCATCGCGGTGCGGAACGTGGGGACGCAGCCTCCTGTCGCGCTGCCCCCCGACCCCGGAGGCAAGGTCGAGGCTCCGATCTCGCCTCTTCCCTCGCAACCGACCCTCGGCCCCACCTCCGC
>NZ_SMJZ01000385.1 GCF_004348345.1 Nonomuraea longispora | reverse complement strand
GAGCGGGAGGGGGCGGTGAAGTTGCCGGCGGCGATGGCGTTGGGTGAGCTGGTGGCGGCGGCGCCGGAGCGGTCGGGGTACAGCGAGATCACGTATGACCGTAGTGATGGTGTGGGGGTGGTGAGTTTCGACTTCTACAACGGGGCGATGTCGACGGAGCAGTGCCGGCGGTTGGCGGCGGCGTTGCGGTATGCGGCGGCGCAGGATACGCGGGTGCTGGTGGTGCGGGGTGGGGAGGTGTTCTCCAACGGCATTCATCTGAATGTGATCGAGGCGGCGCGGCATCCGGAGTTGGAGGCGTGGATGAACATCAACGCCATCAATGCGGTGTGCCGGGAGATCGTGGGGTGTACGGGGCAGTTGGTGGTGACGTCGTTGGGCGGTAATGCGGGTGCCGGTGGGGTGATGATGGGGTTGGGTGCGGATCGGGTGGTGGTGCGTGACGGGGTGGTGTTGAATCCGCATTATCGGACGATGGGGTTGTTCGGGAGTGAGTTCTGGACGTATGTGCTGCCGCGTCGGGTGGGGGCGGAGCAGGCGTTGCGGTTGACGCAGGAGGCGTTGCCGATCGGGGCGGCTGAGGCGGTGGAGCTGGGGCTGGCGGACAAGCTGCTGGTGGGGTCGCGGTTGGAGTTCGAGCGGAGGGTGCTGGAGTACGCGGAGCGGTTGGCGGTGGATCCGGGTTACGATCGGTTGCTGGCGGGGCGTCGGGCGGCGCGGGAGGCTGATGAGCGGCGCAAGCCGTTGGATGCGTTCCGGGCTGAGGAGTTGGCGGAGATGAGCCGGGACATGTTCGATGATCAGAATGGGTTCCGGGCGGCTCGGCGGGCGTTCGTGCACAAGGTGAAGGCTGAGGCGACGCCGGAGCATTTGGCGCGTCATCGGGAGTTGTCCGGCGCGTCGGTGGTGTCGGGCGCTGAGGCATCTCATATGTGAGATATGGTCTCGTGTTGTGGCAGATGATTACCTTGTGCGGATCGGCCGGTTGATCCGGGATGCGCGTCAGCATCGTGGTTGGACGCAGCTGCAGTTGGCGGATGCGCTGGCGACGAGTCAGAGTGCGGTCAACCGGATTGAGCGTGGCAATCAGAACATCAGCCTTGAGATGATCGCCCGGATCGGCGAGGCGCTCGACAGTGAGATCGTGTCGCTGGGTTATGCGGGGCCGATGCATCTGCGGGTGGTGGGGGGTCGCCGGCTGTCGGGTTCGATCGATGTGAAGACGTCGAAGAACGCGTGTGTGGCGTTGTTGTGTGCGTCTTTGCTGAACTCGGGGCGGACGATCCTGCGCAAGGTGGCGCGGATCGAGGAGGTCTACCGGATTCTGGAGGTGCTCGCGTCGATCGGGGTGCGGGCGCGGTGGATCAATGAGGGCAGTGATCTGGAGATCGTTCCTCCGGCTCGGCTGGAGCTGGAGGCGATGGACACGGAGGCTGCTCGGCGTACCAGGAGTGTGATCATGTTCCTGGGGCCGTTGATGCACCGGACGGAGCGGTTCCAGATTCCGTACGCGGGTGGTTGTGATCTGGGGACGCGCACGGTGCAGCCGCACATGTCGGCGTTGCGGCCGTTCGGGCTGGACATCACGGCGACGGGCGGCTTTTATCACGCGCGGGTGGATCGGGAGGTGTCGCCGTCGCGGCCGATCGTGCTGACCGAGCGGGGTGACACGGTGACGGAGAACGCGCTGCTGGCGGCGGCGCGGCATGACGGGGTGACGGTGATCCGTAACGCCTCGTCGAATTACATGGTGCAGGATCTGTGCTTCTTCCTGGAGCAGCTCGGGGTGCGGGTGGAGGGGGTGGGGACGACGACGCTGACGGTGCACGGGCTGGCTTCGATCGAGCGGGATGTCGACTACTCCCCTTCGGAGGATCCGGTGGAGGCGATGAGCCTGCTGGCGGCGGCGGTGGTGACGTCGTCGGAGCTGACGATCTGCCGGGTGCCGGTGGAGTTCCTGGAGATCGAGCTGGCGGTGCTGGAGGAGATGGGGCTCGATTGTGACCGTGGGCGTGAGTACGCCGCGGCCAACGGGCGGACGCGGCTGGTGGATCTGACGGTGCGGCCGTCGAAGCTGGTCTCCCCCATCGACAAGATTCATCCGATGCCGTTCCCGGGGCTGAACATCGACAATGTGCCGTTCTTCGCGGCGATCGCGGCGTCGGCGCAGGGTTCGACGCTGATTCATGACTGGGTGTACGACAACCGGGCGATTTATCTGACGGAGCTGACGCGGCTGGGGGCGTCGGTGAAGTTGCTGGATCCGCATCGGGTGCTGGTGGAGGGGCCGACGCGGTGGCGTAGCGCGGAGATGATGTGCCCGCCGGCGTTGCGTCCGGCGGTGGTGGTGCTGCTGGCGATGATGGCGGCGGAGGGCACGTCGGTGCTGCGGAACGTCTATGTGATCAACCGGGGTTATGAGGATCTGGCTGAGCGGCTGAACGCGCTGGGGGCGCGCATCGAGACGTTCCGCGACATCTAGCGTTTGTGTCGGTGCCGGCCGCTACGGTCTTGCTGGAATTGTGTGGTGTCCAGCGAGAGGGTGGTGGCCGGTGCGGCCTGCGGAGCTCGATCGGGTGACGGTGGCGGAGGCGGCTGACCGTTATGTGGAGTTGGTGCGGGCGCGGACGGTGACGGGGGCGTTGTCGCCGTCGACGGCGGAGGTCTACGCGCGGGACGTGGCGACGCTGGTGGAACTGGCGGGCGAGTCGACGGTGCTGGATGATCTGACGGGCGCGGACGTCGATGCGATTCTGCTGGCGTTCGCGCGCCGGCCCGACGGCAGGCGCGCTGCGGGTTCGCGCGGGCAGGCCGGGCATGGGCAGGGCGACAGGCAGGGCGGGCAGTCGCCGGCGTCGCAGGCGCGGTTCCGGCGGTCGATCTCGGCGCTGTTCAAGCATGCGGCGCTGGCCGGGTGGGTGCAGCTG
>NZ_SMJZ01000384.1 GCF_004348345.1 Nonomuraea longispora | reverse complement strand
GGCCCTCGCCGGGCTGCTCACCTGACGAGCTCCCTCGTCCCGGGGGTACGGACGGGTCTCGCCGTACGTCGTGGTGTGCGGCGAGGCCCGTCCCGGCCCGTGAGGGTCACGGCTTCGGCGGGTGGCAGGTGGTGCCCGCGGGCGGCAGCCGCAGGTCGGTGAGGTAGGCGTTGGCGTGCGCGATGACGCAGGCGTTGCCCGTGAGGTAGAGGCCGTGGCCGTGCCCGTCGAAGCGGACCGTCGCCGACCCCGGCACCCGGCCTACGATGTCGGCCGTGTCGTCGTGGTCGGTCCACGTGCCCGCTCCGAGGAACGGCGGCAGCCCGGACGGCAGCGGCTTGGCCGGGTTGCTCACCGGCACGGGATATCCCGTGCACCCGAGGCGGTGCCACAGCCCCATGCCGGCGAGGTTCGGCGAGACCCGCTCGCCCATCGCCCGCACGGCTCGATATTCGCGGTAGCCGCGGAAGCGCAGCCCGTCGGCGCACTGGGTGGCGTTCATGCCCACGAACGACGGCGGTTTCAGGCTGCCCACCCCTGCGTGCACGTAGTCAGCGAACCCGGCGGCGTCCCCGCGTTCGGCCTGGCGTACGGCCGCGGCGAGCTGCCGCCAGCGCGGGTACGCGGGCGCGGGCCCCGGCCCGACCAGGTTCGGCATCGCGGCCACCTGAAGGTCGAACCCGCTGTACGTGACCTTCTCCCCGTCCGGCCGGCCTTTGACGGGGATCGGCGCACGGTCCGCCTTCGCGACCAGCGTGCGCCAGCGCCCGCCCATGTCCTTGCCGCACACGTCCACCGACTCGCACCATGACACGAAACGGCCGAACTGCGCCTCGTACGTGCGATACCGGACACGCGCATCCGTCGCCGCGTCGCGCAGCTGGTTGACCGCCCCGTCGAGGTACATCGCCCGCACCCGGTGGGGGAACAGCCGGGCGTAGGCGACGGCGGGCACCCCTCCGTACGAGGTGGCGACGAAGCTCAGCCGCTTATGGCCGAGCGCGGAGCGGACGGCGTCGATGTCCTGCGCCACGGAAGCCGAGTCGAGGTGGTCGAAGAAGGCGGGGTCGAGCTTTCTGCACTCCTGGGCGCTCCGCCGCACCTTCGCTCCAAGCTTCGCGTACGCGCCGGGCGTGTCCGGCCGGGTGAGCCACGGCCCGGTGGCGAAGCACCTGACCGGCAGCCGGCCGTACGTGGTGGCGTTGCGCGGCTCGAAACTGACCACGTCGAACTGCTCGCGCAGGGCGGAGAAGGTGGCGCCCCGGTAGGACAGGTCGTCGATGCCTGACCCGCCGGGCCCGCCCGGGATGCTGAACACGGTGCCCTTGCCGGCCCCGGTCGCGGGCAGCCGGGCGATCCGCAGCGTCAGTGTGCGGCCCTGCGGCTTCTTCCAGTCGAGCGGCACCTGGATGGAGGCGCACTGCAGGTCCTTGGGCCGGTCGTCGCCCTGGCACGAACCCCATTCGACAGTGTGGGAGGAGGAGGGAACGACGGTGAGCGAGCCGAGCAGGAGGAGGCTGGTTGCTGTCAGATGCATGCCTCCAAGGCTGGCCGCCGCACCGCCGCATCTCGATCGTGCAGCGGCCCGTCCCCGAACTAGTGCCAGGACTACCTCGGGGACCAGCGCATCGACACGAGCGGGGTCAGCCGAACACGCGCGCGGCCGCCGGGATCCGGCGCAGCACCAGCCAGTCCAGCAGCAGCACCGCGACCATCGTGACGCCCGCCAGCGGGAACAGCAGGCCGAGCAGCGCCATGATGGCCATCACGCCGTACGCCGTGCGCCGGTTCGTGGCGCGGGCGGGAGCGCCGGCCCGGCCGCGCGGGCGGCGCTTCCACCACATCCACGTCCCGGTGACGACCAGCGTGATCAGGGTCAGGCAGGCGCCGAGCATGACGACCAGGTTGGCGGTGCCGTACCTGCGGCCTTCGTGCAGCGCGATGCCCTGCTCGACGGCCTTGGCCATGACGCCGTACTCGTCCCAGCCGTACGAGACGAGCACGCGGCCGCTGTACTGGTCGACGTGGAGGGTCTGCGCGGCCGACGGGTCCCGGCGGTGGTCGGTCACGATCGTGTAGACGCCGCGCGGCCCGTCGGGAAGCAGCACCTTGACGTCGCACTCGGCGGCCGGGCACTGCCTGATCCTGGGCTTGGCGGCGGTGAGGGCGGCTTCGACGGGCAGGGCGCCGGGCTGCAGCACGCCGGCCGTGCCCGGCGTGCTCGTCGCCGGACGGCGGCACGGGAAGGCGTTCCGCCGCCCAGGGCACCTTGGCGTCCGGGTGGTCGGACAGGTCGCCGGACAGGGGCGGGGCGGAGGTGTTCGGGTAGTCGTCCGCGCTCGGGGTCGTGGAGCCCGTACCGGCCTGGATGCGCTGCAGGCCGTCACCCCACACGCCCGACCACGGGAGCCCGGACAGGACGAGGAACACCACCACCGCGCCCCCGCCGACGCCGGTCACGATGTGCACGCGACGCAGCCGGCCGCGTCCCGACCTGGCGGGCTTCGTGCGGGTACGCCGGCCGCTCCACCACAGGTATGTGCCCGTGGCGACGAGGATCAGCGCCCAGCACGCGGCGATCTCCACGATCCGGTCGCCGACCGTGCCGGACATCAGTTCGCCGTGGACCGTCCGTACGACGCGCATGAACGTGGCCGAGTCGTCGATCCGGCCCACGACCTGCGCGGTCGCGGGGTCGACGTACACCGAGATGCCCTCGGCGAACGGGCCCGACTCCGAGCCCTGGAGAATGACGCGGGTGGTGCGGTCGGGGGACGTGGGCGGGATGACGGACATGACGGGCGTACCGGGAAGCGTGCTCTGCGCGGCGGCGATCTGTTCGGACAGGGGGCGGGGCGCGGTCACGGGTTCGGCGAGGGTGCGTACGTCTTGGTAGCGCCACGCCTCGAACGGCTCCTTGAACAGGTAGATCGAGCCCGTGACGGCGAGGACCAGCAGGACGGGGGCCACGAACAGACCGGCGTAGAAGTGCCAGCGCCAGACGACCCGGTACCGCTGGGAGGAGGCGGGGGAGGGTGC
>NZ_SMJZ01000383.1 GCF_004348345.1 Nonomuraea longispora | reverse complement strand
GCCCCCACCCCCGCGACCACGCCCGCCGTACGCTGCGAACCCGAGCCCGGCGTGGCGGAGATCACCGGCGAGCCGTGGCCCCAGCAGCGGCTGCGGTTCGAGAGGGTGTGGCGGCTGACCAGGGGCGAAGGTGTGACGGTGGCCGTGGTCGACAGCGGCGTGGACGCCGCCCACCCGCAGTTGTCCGGCGTGGTCGTCCGGCAGGAGGACCTCACCGGCACCGACAAGCGCGACTGCGTCGGCCACGGCACGGCCGTCGCCGGGATCATCGCCGGACGCGACCTCACGTCGCGAGGAGTGCCCGTGATGGGGGTCGCGCCGGACGCCACGATCCTGTCGATCAAACAGACCGAGGGGCGCTCCGGCGACGTGTCGCGGCTGGCCAGGGGCATCAGGCGGGCCGCCGACCTCGGGGCCGACGTGATCAACGTGTCCGTGCAGGCTCAGGACCATCCGGCCCTGAAGTCGGCCGTGACGTACGCGCAGGACAAGGACGCCGTGATCGTCGCCGCCGCGGGCAACGTCAAGCAGGACGACGGCGCCGTCGCGGCGGCGTACCCGGCGGAGTATCCCGGCGTGATCGCGGTCGGCTCGGCCTCGCCCGACGGCGCGAAGTCGGAGTTCTCCAACGGCGTCACCCGCATCTCGGTCACCGCCCCGGGAGCCGGCATCACCAGCGCCTGGACCGGCGGCGGCTACCGTACGGGACTGGACGGCACCAGCTTCGCCGCACCCTTCGTGTCCGGCGTGGTCGCGCTGGTCAGAGCCAGGCACCCGGAGCTCGACCACTGGCAGATCAAGCGCAGGCTGGAGCGTACGGCCGAGGGCGGCGGCGCGGCGGGCACCGGAGCCGGCCTGGTCAACCCGCTGCTCGCGGTCACCTCGGTGATCCCCGTTACCGAGGACAAGGCCGCCGCCCCGCCGATCGTGCTGGCCAGGGCGCCGGTGCCGGACGCGCGGAAGCAGGCCATCGCGGTCGCCATCGCCGCGGGCGCGGTCGGCACCACCACGCTGGTGGTCTTCGTGGCGTTGATGCTGCCCAGAGCCCGTCGCAGGGGCTGGCGTGCGGGGAACGCGCGGGGGACCGCGCCGGGGACCGCGCCGGGGACACCGTGACACTTACAGGAAAGTTGAAAGGGTGGCCCGCCTCGTTCCGGCCCACTTACGTTGATCGGAAAGTACGGGAACCCGGTCGCATTCCGGGCCACGAGACCGAGAGGTGCACGTGCCAGAGCCCACACGTTATGAGGCGGGCAGCCAGCACAGCGCCGCAGAACGCGCGCTGATCGCCCACCAGAACATCACGCAGATCCACAACCGGCTCACCCAGATCCCGGCGACGCTCGGCGCCGCGTGGCAGGGCGAGTCCGCCACCGTCTACGCGCAGGTGCTGAACGAGTGGAACCCGCAGTTCAAGAGGGTCATCGACGCGCTGCACACGATCGCGGAGAACCTGAAGGGCTCCGGCATCCAGTACGACGAGGCGAACACCAACGCGAGCGACGTCGCCGCACGGCTCAAGGCCGCGCTGAGCGCCGGCCAGGTCTGAGGAACGGAGATTCACCATGAACGGTGGCGGAGAGATCATCCTCGCGAACTTCGACGAGATGGATGAGATCGCCACGGAACTCGGCCGGGCCTACGCGAACCTGACCGGCGAGCTGGCCGACCTGGAAAGCGACCTGAAGATCCTGGAGACCTGGGACGGCGCCGCCAAGGACGTCTACCTGACCGCCAAGAGCGAGTGGAACAGCGCGGTGGTGGCCATGGGCGACACCATGCAGCGCTTCGGCCCGGCGTTGCACGACGCGACGCAGATCATGCGCGATGCCGAGCACGCCAACATGCGCCGCTGGGGCACCTGAGCCGCGGTGGACGAGCCGCTCATCGACCCGGCCAGCGCGGGGGACGTGGCGAAGTGCGAGCCCCAGGCGCTTCTCGACGTGGCCGGCAAGCTGACCAGGGAACTGCTGCCCCAGCTGGAGGCGGCCAGGTACCAGGTGCCCGATCTGTCCCCGGCGGCCGCGGGCGACTGGGACATCGCCCAGGGGTACGCCGGCACGGTGGTCCGGGCCAGGCTGGCCACCTGCGACTCACTCGCCTTCGTGATGGAGCAGGTCCAGCGGGTCGTCGACGACCTGGCGGCCACCGCCGGCACCGTGCTGGACGCCGACCAGCGGGCCGGCGCGGCACCACGCAAGGAATAGAGGACAACGCGTTGCCGGAACCGAAGCCGATCAGGAACGGCTGCCTCCAGGGCGGCAACCCCGACGGGTACGGCGGGCGCGAGGAGATCCGGCGGATGGTCATGGGGACCAGGCCGGAGGAGTTCGGGCCCGTCTCGGATGCCTACAGGTCGGCGTCCGAGCTGCTCACCACCACGATCACGACCCTGGGCGACAGCGCGGCCCGCCTGGTGGCCGACGGCGCGTGGGGCGGGGAGTCGGCCAGGGCCATGCTCGCCCGGATGAAGCGCCTCCAGACCTACCTTCAGGCGCTGCGGGACGGCGTGGACACCGTGCCGCCCTCGCTCGAGACGGTGAGCCGCGAGCTGACCTCGGCCAAGGAACGTTTCGACCAGGCCACGGAGCAGCGCATGTACTGGGTGGAGGCCAGCGGTATGGGAGCGGGGCAGTCGATGCCGGCCAACGATCCCGACGCCGACGCGCGGGAGTTCATGACGAAGCTGAACGGCGTCTACCACCAGGCGTACGAGGCCATGCCGGACCGGCTGCCCTGGGACGCGGATCTGGCGTCGCCCGCGCCGTACATGCCGCCGTCCGAGCGGGTCGCGACGCCGCTGGGCAACGGGCACGGGTCCCCGCCGTACGACGGCACGGCTGCGGCCGCCACCGACCTGGCCGCGACACCGGGCTCCCAGCCCGCTCCCGCCGGTACGCCGCCAGGAGCGCCGGCCGGCGGGCAGGCGCCGGGGAACCCGGGAGGCACCACAGGCGGCGGTCCGCCGGCGGGGCCCGCGGGCGCGCCGCCGCCCGCTCCCACCTCGACGGCGGCCGGGCCTGCCGGGCTCGCTCCCGTGAGTACCGCGGCCACGCC
>NZ_SMJZ01000382.1 GCF_004348345.1 Nonomuraea longispora | reverse complement strand
GGGGCGGAGGAGGGTTTTGCCGGTGACGGCGCGCGCTTCGATGGCGGCGTGCGCCTCGGCTGCCGACTCCAGCGGGAACGTCGCGCCGATGACAGGCCGCAGGCGACCGGTCGCGGCCAGGTCGAGTGCCTGCCGGGACAGCTCGCGCAGGTCCGTCGCGGGCCAGGCGACCGCTGTCACGCGCGGGTCGGGCGTCGTCATCGGGCCGCCCGCCATGCCGTACACGCTGAGTCTGCCGCCGTCCTTGAGCAGCCCCTGCGCGGCCGTCCCGATCTCGCCGCCGACGCCGTCGAAGACCACGTCCAGCCCGCCGGTGGCCGTGCGGACCAGCCGCGCCCAGTCCGGGCCGGTGTAGTCGACGGTCAGTTCGGCGCCCAGGCCGGCGGCGAGGTCGCGCTTGGCGGCGCTGCTCGCGGCGCCGACGACGCGGGCCCCCGCGTCGCGGGCGAGCTGCACGAGCAGGCTGCCCACGCCGCCGCCCGCGGCCTCCACCAGCACCCATTCGCCGGGCCTGGGCGCGGCGGCGGTCGCCAGGCCGACGGCGGTGCGTCCGTCGGCGAGCAGCGCCACCGCCGCCTCGGGCGACAGGTTCTCCGGCAGAGTGATCAGGTCATCGGCGCCGGCCACCGCCAGCTCGGCGTAACCCCCGTAGCCGCCCAGCGTGCTCACGACCCGCGTGCCGGCCAGCGCGGGGTCGACGCCCTCTCCGGTGGAGAGCACGGCGCCCGCCACGCCGTTGCCCAGGATCGCGGGCAGTTCGGCAGGCCGCGGCCCGCGTCCGGCGCGTACCTGTGTCTCCACGAACGTGATGCCCGCCACCATGACCTCGATCAGCACCTGCCCGGGCCCGAGGACCGGGTCGGGCACCTTCTCCAGGACCAGCGCCTCCGGTCCGCCGCACTCCCGTACCACCACCGCGCGCATGCCACAACCTTCCCCTAACGCAGCATTTCACTGCGTCCAGTGTAACGGAGCGCTGCGCTCCGCAATATTCTGGACCCCATGGACAGACGCGGCCGGCAGGCCGAGGCGGCACGCAACGACCTGCGCCTGTTGCGGGCCGCGCACGAGGTGTTCACGACGCAGGGCTTCGACGCGCCCGTCTCGGCCATCGCCAAGGCGGCGGGCGTGGGCATGGGCAGCCTCTACCGCCGCTACCGCACCAAGGAGGAGCTGCTCCAGCGCCTGTGCCTGATCGCTATGGAGCGTGCCGCGGCGGCGGCCCAGGACGGGCTGGCCGAGGCAGATCCGTGGGACGGCCTGGTCCTGTACATACGCACGTGCGTGGAGTTCCGTTCCGGAGCGCTGGCCCCCATCGCGGGCACCATCGAGGTGACCGCCGAGATGTGGCGGTTGGCCAGGCTGGCGGAGGAGACCGCCGACCGGCTCGTCACCAGGGCGCATGAGGCGGGCGTCCTCAGGAGCGACGTGACGGCGCTGGACATCTCGCTGCTCATGGAGCAGTTCAGCCGCCCGGCTCCCGGCCCGCCCGACGAGGAGCACCGCAAGGTCAGGGAACGCCTGCTGACCGTCGCCCTCGACGGCCTGCGCGCGCCCGGCGCCACCCGGCTGCCAGGCGACCCACCGAGCGTCGAGTGGTACGAAGGACGATGGGGCAAGGCGCCGTAGGTCTACGGTGGGGTGCGTGTCGTTCAACGAACTGCTCCGTGACCTCGATGTCAGCGCCAGCGTCCAGGCCGCGGGCATCAGGCGCGGCTACGGCGGGCCGCCCGCCCGCCAGGTGAGCGTCAGGTCGGGCATGGCGCGCCTGCGCTGCGCCTCCCTGCTCAAGCCCCTGTACGCGTGGGTGAGCGCGGACCACGTCGCCGACGCCGAGCGGTGGCGCCGCCACGCCGAGCCCGCCGTCGTCATCTCGTCGAACGCCGACACGCTCAGCCTCTGGCTGGCCATCGGCCCCGGCGTCATCCTCGATGACATCCGCCGGCGCACGGGCGTGGCCTGGTCCCCGCCGAACGGCGACCCGTCCAGGTTCGGCTCGGTCGAGGTGGCCGCCGACGAGGTCGCGACCGCGTACGCGGTGCTCGCCCAGGCCGGCGCGGCGGGCGATCCGGCCGCGGCCACCGTCATGGAGTGGATGCGGCAGGTCGAGGGGCCGCAGACGTTCGGCGTGCGCGAGGCGGCGCGCTCGCCGGAAGCGGCGGTCAAGTGCGGCTGGTACGGCGCCCCCGACGAGACCTGCCTGCGCACGCACGCCGTGACCGTCCCGCCCAGGGGCGGCACGCGCACCACTGTGGCCGTGGCGCTGACGGCGCTGCCCTACACCGGCCCGCGTGAACGCGCGGTCTACCAGGAACAGGTCAACGAGGGGCTGTCAGTGGAGGCCGAGCACGAGAAGGTGTCCGGGGCGCTGTTGCGCGGGCTGCTGGCGGCGACGCTCGCGGAGCTGGGCCACTCGCCGGGGGGCGACGCGTGAGGTTCACGGTGCTGGGCGGGTGCGGCGCCTGGCCGGCGGCGGGTCAGGCGTGCAGCGGCTACGTCGTCGAGGAGGAGGGCTTCCTAATCTACGTCGACCCCGGCTACGCCACGCTGCCCCGGCTGCTGGAGCGGTGGCCCGCCGGAGAGGTCGACGCGGTGATCGTCACCCACGGCCACCCCGACCACTGCGCCGACCTCAACCCGTTGCTGCGCGCCCGCGCGCTCGCCGGCCGGCCCGCTCCTCCGCTGCCCGTCCACGCTCCGCCGGGCGCGCTCGACCTCGTCCTGGCGCTGGACCGGCGCATGCTGGCCGGTAGCTTCGTGGCGCACGACCTGGCGCCCGGCGTTCCGCAGGAGCTCGGGCCGTTCCGTCTCGACGCGTTCGACCTGCCGCACCACGTGCCCAACGCGGGGCTGCGGCTGAGCGCCGGGGACCTGGCGATCGCCTACACCGGCGACACGGGCCCGTCCGGCTCGTTGGTGGCATTGGCGAAGGACGCGGACCTGCTCGTGGCAGAAGCGACCTATCCGGAAAGGGTGCCAGAGGAGGATGCGCCTTACCTGTCCAGCGCTCTCGACGCGGGCCGCACCGCGGCGTCAGCCGACGCGGCCCGGCTGCTGCTCACCCACCTGTGGCCGGACACCCCGCCCGAGCCC
>NZ_SMJZ01000381.1 GCF_004348345.1 Nonomuraea longispora | reverse complement strand
GGGCGGTCGGCGGGCAGGTCCAGCGGCGTGGCCCCGGCGAGCCTGCCCGTCCAGTAGCCGACGCCGGCGTCGGCGGCCCGCTGCCCGTCGGCGTACCCGGCGTACGTCACCGGCAGCTCGGGCAGCTCGGGTGGCGTGCCGTGGACGCGGGCGGCGTAGCACCTGGCCAGGTCGTCCATGAGGACGTTGAGCGACCAGCCGTCGCCGATGATGTGGTGCAGCACGACGCAGAGCACGTGGTCGTCGCCGGCCAGCCGGATCAGCGTGATCCGCAGCGGCGGCGCGGCGCCCAGCTCGAAGGGGGTGTTCGTGCGCTGCTCGCACAGCCGCTCGGCCTGCTCGGGGGTCGCGAGGTCGATCAGTTCGACGGGTACGCGGCCCGGCGGGTCGACCACGGCGACCGGCTGCCCGTCGTCCTCGGGGAACCGGGTGCGCAGCGACTCGTGCCTGGCCGCCACGTCGGCGAACGCGCCGGTCAGCGCTCCGGCGTCGAGCGGGCCGCGCAGCCGGCGTACGACGGCCACCCGGTAGGCGGGGTCGGCCGGGTCGAGCCGCTGCAGGAACCAGAGCCGCTCCTGCCCGAGTGAGATCATGCGCGCAGCTCGCTGACCGCCGCCGCCACCCCGGTGACGGTGGGGTCGTCGAGGAACACGTCGAACGGCACCTCCACGCCGAGCCGTTTCCTGATCCTGGCGCTGATCTGGGTGATGGTGAGGGAGTGGCCGCCCAGGTCGTACAGGTCCTCGTCGGGGGCGACGTCGTCGATCCGCAGGACCTCCATCCAGATGAGCCGTACCTGTTCCACCAGCTCGCCGTCCACGGCCACCGCCTCGCGCGCCGGCGCGGAGGATCCGCCGGGGGCCTGCGGCGGCGCGGCGCGGGAGATCGTGGGAACAGGGCCGGTGGCCGGCAGGAGGGTGGTCAGCGGCACGTCGGGGTCGGCGCTCGCGGCGGCCAGCAGGGCTCTCAGGTCGTGTCCCGCCGCCTCCACGTCCCGCGTGGAGATGAGGTCCGGGCTGTGATGCAGGGTGAGCCTGAGCCCGTCGTCGCCGTCCACGGCCTGCAGGTGCAGCACGTTCCTGACCGTGCGGCTGGACATCTTCCACTCGGCCGCCGTCCGCAGCCCGGGGAAGACCACGTCCGCCGCCCGCCGCCGGAAACTGATGGACACGGGGGCGAGGGCGGGCCGCGGCCTGACCCCGCCCGCCGCGCGGGCCGCGGGGATGTCGCGGAAACGGTTCAGCTCGCGCACCTCGGCCTTGAGGGTGTGGGCGAGCTGCCTGAAGGTGGTGTCCGGCTTGGGCGCGGAGTAGACGGGCAGCTCGGTGGCGAACAACCCGATGTGGTCCCGGGTTCCGGCCCGCCGGGTGGACATGGCGATGGCGACCGCCGTCTCCGCGTTGCCGTAGGAGAACAGCAGCCCGTGCACGGCGGCGAGGAACGCCTCGAACCGCGTGACCCCGGCGGCCTGCGCCGCGGCCATCTCGCCGGTCAGGTCGAGCAGGACCTCCTCGGCGCGGCCCGCCGTCCCCGCGGTCCTGACCGTCCCGCCGATCACCACCTCGGCGGTGTCCCGCCAGCGGGCCCGCCAGTACGCGACGGCCTCCGGCGGGATCGTGAGCGGCGCGCCGTACGGCATGGGCAGCGGCGGGAGCGCCTCACCCGCGTAGGCGGCGGCGAGGTCGCGGGTCAGCAGGTCCTTGGACATGCCGTCGAACACCAGGTGGTGCCCGGCGAACAGCAGCACGTGCCGCTCCCCGGCCACCTGCGCCAGAGTGAACCGCGCGAGCGGTCCTCGCCCGAGGTCGAACGGCCGCGCGATCTCCTCGCGCAGCAGCCGTCCCGGATCGGGCGCGGCCGTGAACGTCACGGGCGGGCGCGTGGCGTCCGGCACCAGGTGCAGGTCGCCGTCGCGCTGCTCGAACGCGCACCTCAGCACCGGATGGCGGTCGACGACCGCCTCGCACGCCCGCACCATCGCCTCCCGGTCGAGCGGCCCGTCGAACCAGAGGGCGAACGGCATGTGGTAGGCCGTTCCCGTGCCGTGCAACACCTCGGTGATCCACATCCCGTGCTGCGCCTGCGATGCCAGGACCATGTTCACTCCTCTGCCAGACGGCGCAGTTCCCGCTTGATGACCTTGCCGGCGGTGTTCCTCGGCAGAGAGTCGAGGCAGAGCAGCTTCGACGGCAGCTCGTGCCCGGCCAGCCGGCCGCCGAGGAACGACCGTACGTCGCTGAGCGCCAGCGGCTCTCGGGCCACCACCGCCGCGGCCACCGCCATGCCCATCACCGGGTGCGCGACGCCGAACACCGACGCGTCCGCCACCGCGGGATGTTCGTGCAGCGCGGCCTCGACCTGCAGCGTCGACACCTTGAACGCGCCCGATTTGATCACGTCGCCGTCGCGGTCGACGAGGTACAGGTAGCCCTCGTCGTCGAGGTAGCCCAGGTCGCCCATGCGGACCCAGCCGTCCTGGAAGGCGTCGTCGCGCTCGCCGTAGTAGGCGCGGGGATGGGCCGCCGCGCGCAGCCACACCTCGCCCGTCGTCCCCTCGGGCACGGGGTTGCCCTCGGCGTCGGTGATCCTGAGCCGCGACCCGCCCGCCGCCCGGCCGAGGGAGCCGGGCCGGTCGCCGTCGTAGATCATGATGGTCTGGGCGGGCGCCGCCTCCGTGGAGGTGTAATAGTTGGCCACGGCCGCGTTCGGGAACGCGACCGTGAGCCCGGCGGCCACGGCCGGCGGGAGCGCGGCGGCGGCCGAGCCGAGCAGCAGCACGCTCGACAGGTCGTGGCCGTCCTGCACCCGGGCGTTGAGCAGCTCGATCGCCATCGCGGGCACGACGAAGCAGGTGCCGGCCGCGTACGTCTCGACGAGGGCGGCGAAGCGGGCCGGGGTGAACATCGGCAGCGTGACCACGGTGGGGGCCGTGGTAAGCGCGTGGAGCAGCATGATCTGGCCGGCGTTCGTGCCGATCGGGAAGGCGTGCACCAGATGCCGGGAATGGGCGAACGGGCGGCGCTTGGGGTGCACGGGCGGGAAGGTCAGGTTGGCGTGGGTGGCGGCCACCCCCTTGGGGCGGCCCGTGGTGCCGGAGGTGTAAAGGATCTGGGCGAGCGAGAGCGGATCGATCGAGGGCGGGAGCGCGGG